>JAHFNF010000002.1 GCA_023267515.1 Candidatus Nomurabacteria bacterium
ATAAATTTAATAACACTATAACTGTGTGCAATATGGAGAATTTTGATCCACTCGGCATTCACACTGGGGATTCTATTGTCATCGCCCCCTCCCAGACGCTTTCAAATAAGGAGTATCACGGCTTGCGAGAAGCAAGTATAAAAATAGTGCAGAGTTTGAAAATCGTTGGCGAGTGCAATGTGCAGTACGCATTAAACCCTAACCCTAAGAATGGCAAAGAGAATCAGCTGGATTATTATGTAATTGAAGTAAATGCTCGGCTTTCGCGTTCGTCCGCGCTCGCTTCAAAAGCAACCGGCTATCCGCTTGCATATGTGGCGGCGAAGCTTGCACTTGGATACAGCTTACTCGAAATAAAAAATAAAATTACCGAAGTGACCCAAAGTTTTTTTGAGCCGGCGCTGGATTATGTAGTGGTGAAAATGCCACGCTGGGATTTGGATAAATTTGTCGGCGCCTATGAGCAAATTGGGAGCGCGATGAAGTCCGTCGGGGAGGTGATGGCTATTGGCCGGAGTTTTGAAGAAGCGCTAGAGAAAGCGGTAAGGATGCAATCTGGAAATATTCAGAGTGTGACGGACAATGGCTTCAAAGATGCAAAAGAGTTAAAAAAGTTCTTGCATATTCCTACCCCAAAACGTCTCTTTGCCATAGCCGAAAGTATGATGAAAGGAATGACCGTAAAGGAGCTCTACAAAATTACCGGGATTGACCCGTGGTTCCTGTCTCGCTTAGAAAATATTGTGCAAGTGCAGAAAAAGTTTAAAAGAAGTAAAAAATTGAATAAAGAAAGTATGCTCGAGCTTAAACAAATCGGTATTTCCGACAAAAAGATCGGGCAATTGTGCGGGAAAGATGAGTTTCGAGTTCGGGCTTTACGGAAAAATATGGGAATTGTGCCGTCAGTCTTTCAAATAGATACTTTAGCCGGGGAGGTACCAGCTAAGACAAATTATTTATATCTTACTTATCATGGTAGTCATAATGATGTGGTGCCACTCGGCAAGAATGCGGTGGCAGTACTCGGTTCGGGGCCGTATCATATCGGTTCATCGGTGGAATTTGACTGGTCTTGCGTGAATGCGTCGCTCGCGCTTCGGAAACATAAAAAACAGTCCATAATTATAAATTGCAATCCGGAAACTGTCTCAACAGATTACGATATGTCTGATAGATTATACTTTGAAAATCTTTCATTTGAGACAGTGGCGGATATTTTTGAATTTGAACGGGCATACGGACTCATTATTTCTGTCGGCGGTCAGCGACCGAACAATTTGGCTGGCAAGCTTCATCAAAGTAAATTTAATATTTTAGGTACGACTGCATTAAATATTGATCGAGCAGAAGATAGGAATGCTTTTTCTGCGATGCTCGATAAATTGAAGATTCTTCAGCCAAAGTGGCAAAGTTTTACCAATATGAAAGAGGCAGAAAAGTTTGCCGAAGCAGAAGGGTACCCAGTTCTTGTTCGTCCCTCTTATGTCCTTTCTGGCTCGGCGATGAGTGTCTGCCACAATAAAGAACAATTAGACAACTTCATCACTCGGGCAGCGATACTTTCACCTAAACACCCAGTCACGATTTCTAAATATATGGAAAACGCCAAGGAGTTGGAGTTTGATGCCGTCGCGCAAAAAGGAGAGTTAATGATTTATGGCATTTCAGAGCACGTGGAAAATGCAGGGGTGCATTCAGGGGATGCGACTATAGTTTTCCCGACTCAGCGGGTGTATGCCTCCACCGAATTTCAACTTCGCGATATTTCAAAGCGTATTGCCAAAGAGCTCGCCATTACCGGGCCGGTTAATATTCAATTTTTAGTAAAAGATAACCGACCATTTGTGATTGAAGTAAATTTGCGCGCGAGCCGGACATTTCCACTGCTTTCCAAAGCGATGAATGCGAATTTCCCAGAAATTGCAGTAGATAGCTTTTTTGGGAGCGCAAAGGTCCACGATTTTGTTTACCCGAAAAGTGTAGTGGTAAAATCTCCCCAGTTTTCTTTCTCGCGCCTACTCGGTGCGGACCCAGTACTCCGGGTGGAGATGGCTTCTACTGGCGAGGTGGCCTGCTTTGGGCGAGATTACGATGAAGCGCTTTTAAAATCAATTCTCTCGGCGAATAAATTTGATTTTAGGAAAAAAGCGGTACTGCTTTCTTTGGGCGGTGCGACCAATAAAGCCAAGTTTTTAGAGGGAGCTCTTATGCTCCAAACCCTTGGCTATAAAATATTTGCTACCGATACGACAGCTCTATTCTTCAAAGAGCAAAATATTGAGTGTGCCTCTGTGCGCAAGGCTTATCAAGAGTCTCCAAATGCGCTAGATATAATTTTAAGCAAAGAAGTCTCTTTTGTGATAAATTTAAGTAAGGATAATGTTGGTAAAGTAAAAAAGCGGAGCGTGACAGACGGCTTCCGTGTCCGCCGGGCAACAGTGGACAATCAGATACCACTATTTACCGATCTGCATTTG
The DNA here is from genome assembly GCA_023267515.1 of Candidatus Nomurabacteria bacterium. Taxonomy (GTDB): domain Bacteria; phylum Patescibacteriota; class Minisyncoccia; order Phycocordibacterales; family UBA9973; genus UBA9973. Next base: position 2,478 of record JAHFNF010000002.1, read on the forward strand.
GCTCGGGCCTTCGTCAAAGCTCTTACTCATTACCGAATGCAAGATTTAGAAATAAAATCATATAAAGAGTATTTACAAGGATAAATAATGATTATGAAACACATTTTAAATACAAAACAATTCAGCAAAGATGATATAGAGCAGATTTTTTCGGCTGTGCCAGAGATGGAAAAAATTGCCGCAGACGGCAGCGTGAAAAAACCACTCGCTGGTAAACTCATTGCTTGCGTTTTTTATGAGCCGTCTACTCGCACGCGATTGTCTTTTGAGACGGCAGCACTTCGTCTAGGCGCTCACATCATCTCAGTAGAAGATGCCACAGAAAATTCTTCTGCGCATAAAGGTGAAACGATTGAAGACACTGCGCGGACACTTTCTTGTTATGCAGATGCTATTGTAATGAGGCATTTTGAAGTGGGCGCGGCGGAGAGAGCATCAAAAGTAGCTTCAAAGCCTGTGATTAACGCTGGAGACGGCGCTAATCAACACCCATCACAAGGATTGCTGGATCTTTACACTATAAAAAATGAAGAGGGGAGATTAGACAATCTTTCAATTGCTTTTGTTGGCGATGTATTAAACAGTCGGACGCTTAAATCTCTTGTGCCACTCCTTATACTTTATCCAAATAACACTTTTTACTTTATTTCACCGCGTGAACTGGCGCTGGATGAAAATTATAGAAAATATTTACAGGATAATAAAGTAAATTTCAAAGAAATAAATGAACTTGATGGAGTGTTGCCACAGGTGGACGTGCTATATATGATGCGGGTGCAGAAAGAACGATTTAAAAATCCACAAGATTATGAAAAAGTAAAAGATTCATTTTTATTGAAGTCAGCACACGTAAAAAAATTAAAGAAGACTGCGATTATTATGCACCCATTGCCACGGGTGAACGAAATTGACCCCGCAATTGACGGGGATTCCCGCGCTGCCTATTTCCGCCAAGCCCAAAATGGTCTCTTTGTCCGTATGGCCCTTCTCCTTTATGTGTTTGGAAAATAAAAAAACACTCAGAACTCTGAGTGTTTTTTTTATTTTGTATTTTTAACTAACTGTTACACTCGCTTTCATCATCGGGTGAATGTTGCAGTGGTAGCTCACTGAGCCGGGGTTTGTGAAAGTAAAGCTGAAGGATTCTCCTGGTGAAAGAGTGCCTGAGTCAAACATACTGCCCGAGTCAGAAGTGACGGTATGCGCCACATTATCGTTATTAGTCCAGGTGACTTTTGTGCCCACTTTTATATTAAGGGTGGCCGGGCCGAATACGAAATTTTTTATATTTACAGAAACGCTGGCCGGAGGGGTTGCAGTCGTGCCCCCGACTGGTGGGGTGTTTTGCTGGTTATTCACTACCGGAGGGGTAGTTGTTTGTGAGTTTTCTACTGGCATCGGAGCAGAATAATTGCTCTTTGAAACAAAGTAATAAATTCCTAGGACGATAAGAAGCAAAACTATGATGACCACAATTGTGTTTTTCATTTTTTTTATATACTAGCTAGTAATATTGTTATTGTACCACTTTTTAAACATTACCTTTGTAAGGTAATAACCTCCGACGAAAGCAGTAGTGTGTACGATGCCAAAAGCAACTCCGGTGCCAAAGAGTCCCATATTTAGAAATGTTAATCCATTTAAAGCAATTCCAGCAGGGTAATAGTCAAACAAGATGGGGAGGACGTTATAATAGGATCCCCAGATAGAAGCTACGACAATACCCCCAATCAGCACTTTCTTAAATTCTCTTTTTGTCAGGTTTATATACGAGAGAAATAGAATTGAGAAAACAAAAAAGACAGTGAACTTGCCCAGAAAATAACCGGTTGTTTCCATCGGCTCTGAAAAAAGTAAGTGAGAGAAATAGTCTATGATATAGACGCCGATGACAGATATTGATAACGCGCTCACTATTACCTTTATAGGATTTTTTATCATATTAAAGTAAGTATACCACTTATTTCTGAGCTTCAAGAAATTCAAAGACTTTTTCATTGGAAAGCACTTGATGGGTATGCATCCGAGCGGCTTCCGGGTCAGCTTCTTTATAGTGTTCCAAAATATGGGCGACTTCGTGCTCTATCGCTTCGTCTTCTGGCTTTATGTTTTCAACTTTCGCAATGTTGGCGAGCACCAAAGACAGTTTGGATCTTTGCTCTGCATCCTTGCGGAAGTCTTTGCGCAGGTCCTCTTCGTTTTTCTTCAAGTGAGTGAGATAGTCTTCAAATTTAAGTCCCATTTGGGCGACGTCTCCCTGCATCCGGTGGATTATCTTGCTCGTTTCGGATTCCATCAGTATTTCTGGCAATTCCATCTCGGAGCCATCAATAATTTTCTCAACCATTTTTATGCGAGTTTTTTCTTTTGCTTGGTTTTCTTTTTCTAGTTTAATATTCTCACGGAGTTTTTTTCTAAAATCCTCCACATTTTCAAAAGGACCCATACTTTTTACGAATTCGTCATTTAATTCTGGCAGAATTGGTTCTAGTTTTTTTTCTTCTTCCCCTTCTTTTGCTTCCACTTTTGGCGCGCGAGATTTTCTGATTTCTTCAATTGTTTTTTCTAGCTCCTCATCCGAGACAGTAATATTTTTTTCATTTTCTGGCACGTTCCCCATTATCTCCTTGGCGATTTTTTTATAGTCAGGAAGACTCACTTCTGGGAGCACAGCAGTCTTTATTTTAAATCCCATAGGGTTTTTGCGCGCTAATTTAGTAATCACAATCTCTGGTCTGCCGATCGCATCTATCTTGTTTTCCTCCAATATCATAGGGTAGTTTTCAGAAAGCGCTAGCTCTGCCATTTCTTCAAGTATGCGGATTTCCGGTATTTTGGAGAGTAAAACATTTTCTGGCACTTTACCTTTGCGGAAACCGTCAAATTCGGCATTTTCGCCGACCTTCTTCAAAGCTTTATTCCAGTAGCCTTCAAAGATTTCAGCTTCTATTTCTCCTTCTATTTCTACTTCACTTTTTGGCAATTTTTTAACATTTATTTTCATCCCGTCATCTTATACTAAATGGTAATTCTTTTCAACACAAAAAATGACCAGGTTTTTTCCTAGTCATTTTTTGTGGATAGCCTCTGGCTATATTCCGCTATCAAGGGTATCTAACTTTACGTCGTTTAAGCCTTGTTCAATATTTGAAACATCATCAGGATTATCGGAAGGAGTGTTTACGGTGGTTCCGTTATTTTGCTGTATCTTTTGCTTTACGGAAGTTTTCCAGACGTACCAGCCACCGATAATCAAGATGACTATTATAATAATTGAACCCATTAGAGCACCGTTAGATTTTTGTTCCATATTTTTATTTTATTTATTATTAATTATCATCCCCCTGGTTGTCATCGTTATTTGCTTTTAGGCTCGTGATTGCCGTTACCATATCTTGGTGGACTTCTTTAAGTAAGTCTTTCGCATCACGTGCGCCTAACTTTATATTTGCAAATATGTCAGCCGTTACTTTCACATCGGAATCCGGTATCAAGGCTTTCACTTCTGCTATTTTTGCTTTGGCTTCCGTAAGTTTTATTTTTGCAGCGTCAAGGGAAGCTTGGGCGGCAGTCGTGTCTTTACCTTCCGCCTTCTGCTTGTCTATCCTTGACTGTATCCTAGCTTGGAAGCTTTCAAGGACTTTTACAGCCATATCAAATCTTTCAGTGAGCATTTTTTGCGCTCGTTCGCGGAATACACTCCTTCTTTGGGCGATATCTTTTCGGAAATCTTCTTTTTCGGTCATCAGCTTTTGTCTAAAAGTTTCTCTCTCTGCTTTCATTTGGTCTAAATTTGCTTTCATATCAGCACGTATGCCTGCATTAGCATTAACTCCAAGATTTACTTCGGCGAATGCTTTTGTCCCTACTCCGAGCATAAGGATGCCCATCAAAAAAACCATTGAAACTAAACCTATATCTTTTTTCATAATTTTTATTTATTAGTTGTTAATAATATATAATAGCAAATTGACCACTTACTCTATTATATACTATATCAGACGTGCTAGTGGTGCAAAACTTACAAGGGTTAGATGTGGATAAAATATACTTGCCAAGCTTGCGCAGAAAAGACATAATTAGTGCATTATTAATTAATAATATAAATATGGAAAATAATCAAAATATGAGTATGGTTGGTTCAAGCAGTAAGACGGGAATAATTGTTGCTTTGTTTATAGGCCTAATATTAGGACTCGTTATTGGAAACTTGCCAAAATTGCAAAATAATCAAAAAGCCGAAGTAATAAGTAGTACTGACGTAAGTACGATTTCAGGTGAGGTAATTGTTGCCACAAGTACTGGCGGTAAGCCGGCAACTATTACTACTAATACGGCGCATATCTTGTCCCAAGACCTTGTGAATGGGATTGCGAATATCCTTGGCACTAAAATGCAGGCATCTAATGTAAGGCAAATGGAACAAGTTACTACTTACTTGGCACAAGGTATTTCTAGCGGTAGTAATAATACTATCGGTCAGATAGCGCCAATAACTTGTACTACGGTTTTACATTGCAATAGTCCCGGTACTAGCAGTGTCTCAAATTACTATCACACAGAGTGTTCTGATGGGAGTGGATGGTTTACCCCCGTTGATGGTACTTGTAGTAATGCTATGCCCGCCGGCGGTGGTCTAGGTACGTCAGGAACAAAATAAATTAAAAAATCCCCCAGCTGGGGGATTTTTTTTGCGTAAATTTAAATATTAAATTAAGAATGCAACGATTAGCAGAGCCACGATATTAAGTATCTTAATCATCGGATTGATAGCGGGGCCGGCAGTATCTTTGTATGGGTCGCCGACAGTGTCTCCTGTGACAGCCGCCTTATGAGCGTCTCCGCCTTTTCCGCCAAAGTTTCCTTCCTCAATATATTTCTTGGCATTGTCCCAAGCTCCTCCGCCGGAAGTCATAGAAATTGCGACGAATAGACCGGTAATAATTGAGCCGACAAGAAGACCACCCAAGGCAACTGGCCCCAAAATAAATCCTACGAGTATTGGCGCCAATACAGGAATAAGTGCAGGCAATATCATTTGTTTGATCGCCGCTTTGGTGACGATGTCTACGCAAGTGCCGTATTCTGGTTTACCAGAGCCATCCATTATTCCTTTTATCTCTCTGAATTGTCTGCGTACTTCTTCTACGACTTTGCCGGCAGTTTTTCCGACGGCTTCCATACAAAGTGCTCCGAAATAGTAAGGTAGTAATCCGCCGATAAATAATCCGGCAATTAATTTTGGATCTTCAAGGGTGAAATTTAAATGTGCCCCTACGCCACTTGCTTCTTGAGTGTAAGATGCGAATAAAACTAACGCGGCGAGTCCGGCGGATCCGATTGCATAACCTTTAGTGACTGCTTTAGTAGTATTCCCGACAGAGTCCAATGCATCAGTAACTACGCGTACTTCTTTCGGTAGCCCGGCCATTTCGGCGATGCCACCAGCGTTGTCCGTGATTGGTCCGTACGAATCAATCGCTACGATTATGCCTGCCATTGAAAGCATAGACATCGCGGCTACAGCTGTGCCGTAAAGGCCAGCGAAATTATATGAAAGTAAAATTCCAGCGACGATTGTTAAGAGTGGCCAAGCGGTGGACTTCATAGATATTGCTAGTCCTTGAATGATATTTGTACCGTGACCAGAGACTGATGCAGATGCGATTGATTTAACAGGGGAGTAGTGAGAAGAAGTAAAATATTCTGTAATGAAAACGAGAAGTGCGGTGACGGCGAGGCCGACAAGTGAAGCGAAGAAAAGATTTGAGATGCTGTATTGTCCGTTATCTCCCATCAACATTTTTGTAATAGGATAAAAAAGAATTGCAGAGATTGCGCCGGCGGAGATCAATCCTTTATATAGCGCGCGCATAATATTTTGTGATTTTCCAAGGCGCACAAACCAAGTACCAGCAATAGATGCGAGTACCGCTACTGCGCCGAGCGCTAATGGAAAAATTAAAGCCTTCAAGTTGCCAGGGAAAACTAAATTGCCCAAGAGCATCACAGCAATAGAAGTGACCGCATAAGTCTCAAAAAGATCGGCGGCCATGCCGGCGCAGTCTCCGACATTGTCTCCGACGTTATCTGCAATCACTGCAGGATTTCTTGGATCATCTTCTGGAATGCCAGCTTCCACTTTTCCTACGAGGTCTGCGCCGACGTCAGCGGCTTTGGTAAAAATTCCACCTCCCAATCTTGCGAAAACAGAAATAAGAGAACCTCCAAAGCCAAGTCCGACGAGAGCTTTCACATCTCCAGTTAGCGCAAAGAAAACCGATACACCGAGGAGTGCTAGGCCGACGACGAGAAGACCAGTGACTGCTCCGCCGGAGAAAGCAACAGATAGCGCTTCTTTTAATCCAGTTTTTGCGGCTTCAGCTGTGCGAGAGTTTGCGCGCACTGAAACATTCATGCCTACGTAGCCAGCCGTAGCAGAAAGCACCGCGCCTAAAATAAATCCGAGCGCAGTGGTGATGCCGACAGCGAGCCAGAGAATTATAAAAAGACCGACTGCGATATAAGCAATAGTTTTATATTGTCTATTTAAATATGCCTTTGCGCCTTCACGAATAGCCGCAGAGATTTCCTGCATCTTTGCATTGCCCGCATTTTTCCTCATTATTGATTTGGCTAAAAGTAGACCGTAAACGATAGCGACGATAGAACTTGCGATTGCGAAAATTAAAAATTTATCCATGTGTTATTTAATGTTAGTTTTAATATGGCTAAGATTAGCTTATTTTTTCTTTAAAATCAAGGTTTTTTCAAGGTTTGTGATTAGGGTTAGAATTTGTACTTTTACCCTTGACGTGCATATACATAGAGAGTACTATTTAAGCATTAATAAATTAATTTTAAATTATGCAAAATAATAAAACATCAGTAATTATCGCTTTGTTTGTCGGCCTCGTATTGGGGTTTTTAATTAGCAGTTTTATGCCAAAATCAATTAAAGAAGTTAATCAAAGTGGATCGTTGGTGTCATGCGTCGGTAAGGACAGTGCCGGTAATATTTATTATGGACATTTATCCGAGAACGGGCAAGATTGCATACCGAATGATTTAGGAGCGATAATAGTTAACCCTACACCGACAGGAGATACGACAACAAATAGAATTTACGATCCTGGGCCTACGACTCCTATAAAGAAATAAAAAATATATGAAACTAAAAAATCCCCTAAGGGGATTTTTTAGTGCGGTCGTTTTTGCAAACTTTATTCCTCACTTTTCTCAACTTTTTCTTCTACCACTTCGTCTATTTCCACTTTTTCACCGTCTGTAGAAGCTACTTCTTCGCCACCTTTGCCTTTGATGTCTATTCTCCAGCCGGTTAATTTTGCCGCGAGGCGCACATTTTGTCCGCCTTTGCCGATAGCAAGAGAGAGTTGGTCTTCAGCCACTTCAATCACCGCTTTGTGTTCTTTGTCATTTATTTCAATAGATAAAACTTTGGCAGGGGAGATGGCGTTTGCGACAAAGATTTTTGGATCTTCAGACCAAGGGATGATATCAATTTTTTCTCCAGAGAGTTCGTTCGTCACAGTATTTACGCGCGTACCTTTCTGGCCGACGCAAGAGCCGACTGGATCAATGTGGTCGTCATTTGAATGCACAGCGATTTTTGAGCGAGAGCCCGCTTCACGTGCGATGCTTTTTAATTCCACTACTCCGCTCGTCACCTCCGGCGCTTCAAGAGCAAAAAGTTTATCAATGAATTTTGGATGTGTTCGTGAAAGGCGCAGATTAATTCCGCGCGGTGTGTCTTCCACAGAGTACAAGTATGCACGGATACGCTGACCTCGGCGGAAAAATTCTCCGGGTATTTGCTCTTCGGCTGGAAGTATTCCCGTCGCGCGGTTGAAATCTATATAAATATTTCCGCGCTCTATCTTTTGCACCACGCCGGAAATAATTTCTCCTTCTTTGGTGCCGTATTCATCCATAATAGATGTGCGTTCTGCTTCACGGATGCGTTGGATGATGACTTGCTTGGCAGTTTGTGCGGCGATGCGTCCATAATCATCTTTTTGTTCAAGATTGAAAATTATTTCGTCGTTTAGCTCTGCGTCCTTTTTTATTTTTTTCGCTTCTTTGAGCAGAATGTGATGTTCGGGGTTGAATCTTGGCAATTCGTCCTCACTTTTTTCACCTTCTTCTTCATCATTTTCGCCCTCCTCTTCCATCCGCACAATAGTATCATCTACGGCGATTTTCACTTGGTAAAAATCAGTTTGCCCGGTTTCAATATCAAATTTCGCCCGGATAATCTGCCCGCGCTTGCCGTAGTCTTTTTTATAGGCGGCGGCCATCGCTTGCTCTATTGCTTCTATTATTTTTTCTTTCGGAATCTTGCGCTCTTCTTCAAGCTGTTCTAGCGCGGACTTCATTGTTTTTAAGTCTAACATAGTGTTTTTTTGCTAAATTGGTAAAAAATAAAGCCCGAATGGCTCGGACTTGTACAGGGGGGAGTATAGCATATTTATTTATCCACAGCAAGGTTTCCCACTATTGTAATTTGTTAGGTGTATAATATGGCTATGCCGCCTGAAAAAAATAAAAACAATAAAGCCATATTAATTATTGCTGTTTTGGTTTTAATCGCTGTTTTTATTTATCTTTATTCTAAGAGTCAAAAGCAAGTTTCTTCCACCCAAGAGTTAACTGATGCCGATAAAGCAGCCATTATTAACGAATTAAATACTGGATCTACAACCGCAGGGCCAACCTCAGAAGATAAAAAGCAGATTTTAAAGGATTTAAACGCTGGTACTCCTAAAAATGAGTCTCTCACAGATGCTCAAAGAGCTGCTATTTTAAAGTCTTTTAATCAATAATATGAAGAAATTCTATTTAATTTCATTTTTTATACTAATAGTATTAGGCGCTATTTTTTCTTTTAGTTTAAAAACAAAAGCCGCTAGTATTATAGATGTCCGCGGTTGGGCATATAGTGATTCTGCGGGCTGGATTAGTTTTAATTGTAAAAACTTTACCTTGGACAATAGCTTGGTGCTTTCCGCTGACCCAGATTATGATACTTGTGACACTGCGTCATATGGAGTGACGTTGGATACTACTACTGGGATTCTCTCAGGAGATGCTTGGTCCAGCCATATGGGTTGGCTTCATTTTGATACTGCAAATGTATCTGTCGGGTCAATCGCTGATCCACTTTCTGGACCAAACACCTACGCAGCTTTTGACCCACTTATCCCCGCTCAAGTGCAAACCCCAGTGACTGGTAACACCCCGCTGCCTATTAGTGGCTGGGCTAGATTTTGTGATGATACTTTTCTTTCACCAAATGCTAACCTTTACCCGCCTGGCCCGCCAAATGGATGTAGATCTACGGATGCTGCGCTCACCAATACCGCTGTCAGTCGCATACACAATGGCGGCTGGACCGGATGGGTGGCAATGAAAGGTAGCACTACTGGTGTGCCGCAACCTTTTGGTGTTCAATATAATCCCCTAAATGGCAATTTTTCAGGGTATGCTTGGGGAGGAACCTCTGTGCCAACTAACCCAGACTCAGCAGAAGTCGGGTATATAAGTTTCAATTGGGTGACGACAGCTATAAAGCCAATCCCACCGACTTATTATCCGGTTATTGATTTGACCGCTAATCCAAATCCAGTCCCTGCGCTTGGTACTACAAATCTCACCTATACTTGGGTTTCTCCTGGACCATCTAACTCGGTTGCTCCGGATGATTCCTTCAGTGGAAAGTGCAAACCTTATTGGTTTAACTTTAATACAGGAAGCAATGAGATAAGTTCTCTTCCTGGCTGGAGTGGTACACCTGCGCCAACATATGCCAATCCGTCTCACTTAAATCCGAACGTATATGTATATGATGCTCCAAGCACCCATTCAACTACTTACTATATTCTTTGTCTTGATGGCAATATCCCAGGCCGTTATGCTATAGATGATCAAAAGTGGGCAGCGTTAGGCAATACCCCACCAGTCAATGATGGCGATAAATGCTTCCCTGACGACGCGCATATGAAAAATTGTCCGGTAGTGAAAGTGGATGTAAGTTCAGTCGGTCGCACTATCTTACTTGAAGGCAGTGTTCACGGCGCGAATTCTTACAGCACAGGTCCAATCTCGGTAAATCCTGGGCAGACGGTGGATATGCGGTGGAGTTCTCCGTATCCATTTACTCAATGTAAAACATTATCTGATACCGGAGTTCCACCACGTTGGCCTATTGCTCCGGGTTTTTCAAGGCCGGATTATACACCTTCTGGCTATATATATGACAATGCGAATCCGGGTATATCAGTAGTGCCTTCCACAACTAATTACCAGATTACTTGTTTAGATTCCACTTTGACTCCTGCACCGTCAAATCCTGTCCAAGTAAACGTCATTACTCCAACCGATCCTTTTACTTTCTCTGAGCTCGGGGATGTGACTGATTGTGTAAATCAGACCCCTATCCAATTAACTTGGGGCGGGGACTTGGTTTCCTGCAGTGCTTCTTATACCGGAAGTCCAATACTTAATCCTCCACTTGCTAGCGGCACTTGGGCTGGTAGCCTGGCTTCTTCTATGCTTTCACCAGCTATACCAGGACCATGGTTTAGGAACTTAACTTTACCGGCCGGTAGCACTTTCCCAGTGAATCAAGATTATACTTTTACTATTTCTTGCTTAGATTCAAGCCTTACCACTGTCACCCAGACTTTGGCGCCGATCACTGTGCCTGCTTGTTTGCCAAATCCAGGTCCTACTGTTACCATTACCGGTTGCGTAAAAGACAATGCTACCCCATTTTATCTAAACTTGAACTTGTCAGGATTTACTAGCGATACCACTTGCACTCTAGATCCTTCCGCAGAAGTTCCAAACTGGGATGCGACATCACCGATTACCTATCCTTTTGCATCAGCTAACGCATCACACCCAATAACTGGTCTTTCAATGTCTGGTCCTACCACTCTTCATGCTACTTGTGTAGACCTAGACGGTAACAATGATGAGTACTTTTTCCCATTAAACTTTAATCCTGCTTGCACGAACCCAAGGATTCCACCAAACTTTATTGAAAGGTAATTTTGTGATATCATTAAAAGGTCAATTTATTAAGTTTATCAAGTAAAAAATATGAACAAAAATTTAACAGAGTCAATAAAAGCAATTATTCTAGGTCTCATTTTAAGCGCAGGTATTGTCTACGCAGCTCCTGGCTTTACTCCGCCGACTGGTCCACCAGCGACTTACAATGCTCTACTCCCGGTAAATGTCGGCTCAGATTTTCAACAAAAAATCGGTTCACTCCAATTGGGTAATGCGGCAATTGCTCCTTTAACCCAAGGACAGCTCCGTACCGATGGTAAATTGGGGGTTGGTATGATTACTCCACTTGCAGACAATCACTGGGGGAACTTGCCAAACGACTCGCTTCAAGTTTGGGGTAAGGCGCTCATAGGTAATTTAAATGCTTATAACTACGGACCGCCAGTTGTGCCAGTAGGCTACTATGACAACTCTCTGATAGTGCAAAAAAGGGGAATGTTCGGCAATGACGTTGTAGAAGTAGCTGGCAATCTATTGGGTGGAGTAAGATCCTACTACAATGGCGCCGCGCTCTCACCTAACGAGTCAGTAATCTCAGACAAGATTTTTGCTTTGTCTAACTTTTTTCACCAATCTGATTCATTGCAAGGTCCGTTGCCAGCTTGGATAGCTCCCGGTGCTCAACAGCCTGGCGATATAGGAGCAAACAGATTCTGTGTACTTAGTACCACTCCGGCCGGGATTGGTTCATATAATTGCACGCCGGCAAACTACACTTGGCCTACTGCTTCATCAATCACTATACCGAACGGGCTACTTGGTCAGACCCTTCGTTATAACCCAGCCAACGTACTTGAAGCAAATAGTAATATTTTTAATAATCCTACTAACAATAGGGTTGGTATCGGCACAGCTACGCCAAACAACGTATTCCAAGTGGCAGGTTTTATAAACTTTTATGACGATTTAAAATATAGCGCTGCTATTGGGAAAAATGCGCTTTCCAGCCTCTTCTTAGGTATTCAAGATACCGCTGTTGGATACGGTGCGCTTCTTTCTAACAATTCAGGAAATCAAAATACTGCTATCGGAATGGAAGCGCTAAAAAACAACACTGGGGGAAGCTGGAATACCGCCAGTGGAACAGGCGCCCTTCATGACAATACCGGAGGAAATTACAATACTGCCAGCGGAGTAGCTGCGCTTAATGTTAATACAACAGGAAATCAAAATACTGCCAGTGGATATGATGCGCTTCATTTCAACAATGGAGATAATAACACTGCGAGTGGTGTGGCTGCGCTACGAAACAATGGCACAGGGAGCCGGAACACCGCCAGTGGAATGGAAGCACTTCGTAGCAACAGCACAGGAAGCAATAACACTGCAAACGGATCAGGCGCACTTTATACTAATAATGCGAGTGACAACACTGCCACCGGAGTAGACGCGCTTCGCGCAAATAGTTCAGGAGTGCAGGATGTCGCCAACGGAAAAGATGCGCTTAAAGCAAATACCACCGGAGGAGGGAATACCGCCACTGGCTATCAAGCACTCATTGCTAATACCACAGGGGGTGCCCTTACTGGCGTAGGTGCGTTAGCACTTTCTGCCAACACCACAGGAATTTGGAATACTGCTGTCGGAAGCCAGGCGATGAATACTGTTACTACAGGAGGTAACAATACGGCTATTGGGGCTGATGCGGATGTTGCTCAAAGCACAACATCAAATTCTATTGCTTTGGGTAAAGATGCCATAGCGGATTCCAATGAATTTGCTTTATCTCCCTATGTAAACAAATGGAAATTTGGGAACCCAGGCATTAGTTATTTTTTACCTACAACTGATGGCACCAACGGACAAGTGCTAACCACAAACGGGAACCACGTTTTATCTTTTGCTACCCCTGCGGTGACGCCGAACGTTACCACTGACACTTCTATTATTTCAAACTATGGTTCAACCACGGTAAATATCACCGCCGCGGGAGGACTGCTCAGTTATTGTTCACAAGGTCCTTGGTCCACTAGTCCATCCGGGGGAAGTTGCAGTTTCAACTGGAATGGAGGCTGGCCGGTGATGACTGTGACTAGAGATATATCTAACAAGAGGTTCTGCGCATTAGAGACTGTCGCGCTCCGTGTGCATGGTAGCGGTACAATAGATCACAAATGTGATGTGTCTCGTATAAGTACAGCCGGCACCACAGCAAATTGGAGACTCACAGGAATGTTAGAAGCAGACTTTGGTCAAAATGGGAATAGTTCAGACCAGCCAAATATCTCTTGTACTGCCTCTTGTTTCTAAAAGCTGATAATTATTAGTATGGATAATCAAAAAAATATGAACAAGAAAACAATTGTAGCGATTTTGGTTTTAATAGTGCTTGCAGTCGGAATGGCGGTCCTCGTTAATAACAATAAGGAGGCAGGCGTAAGCAAGCAGAAAGCACAAGCATTGAATAATGTATCAGTGAGCGCTTGTGGCACATTGAGCGCGCCGGATACCCAATACACTCTGACTGCTGATATTATGAATACCCCCGCTAGTTGTTTTATAATCACAGCGGACAATGTAATCCTTGATGGTGCTAACCATATCGTTGATGGAGATGGTATTGGATCCAATGACAGTGGGGTTATAGCTACCGGACGAACTAATGTCACCGTAGAAAATATGACTGTGTCTGGCTTTGGAAACGGTGTAAAATTTGCTGGTAACACTACTCAATCTCATATTACGAATGTGCATGCGTCTGACATTTCTTATTATGCTATAACTCTTCAAAACTCTTCTTACAATGAAGTCTCGTATGTCGTAGCGGATGGTAATGCAAATGCCTACGGCATTCACCTTGGTGGCGCATTTCACAATAATCTTCATAACAATGAAACAAATTCAAACCTGTATGGGGTTTATCTAGAGCCTTGGTCTTTTGATTCTAGTTACAACACTATTACCGATAGTGTTTCCAGTTTTAATACTGGCGACAAGGGAGGTTTCTATTTTGATGTTAGTTGTTGCAACATTGTGACCGGCAATACAGCCAACAATAATCTTGGCTTTGGCGGTTTCAATACTGAAGATCATCTGAATAGTAGCAACCAATTCACCAATAATATTGCAAACAATAATGGCTATGCTGGTATTTATCTAGAGACGTCAATAAACGATACGCTTATTGGTAATCACATGGATGGAAATCCAGAATATGGTATTTTCTCCAATGCTGGTGGGCATGGTAGTAATTTAAATGGCAATATCATCAGCAACAGTCCGGTGGGCATTGGTTTTGAAAATACTAGTAGTAACTCGCTTTTAAACAATATGATTAGCCATACCGACCAAGCGATTTACATTGATGGGGCGAGCAATAGTGTGACAGGTGGGACGTTGGACTTCTCCAACGAAAGTGCGATTCATATAAATGGTGGTTATACTATCCCTCTCGATAATACTTTTACCGGCATAAACATTACCAATACCAGTGCGACGGGTCACGACATTACCCTTCAAGATGCCGGTATCAACAATACTAAACTTATTGATATAAATATAATGAGTTATTTATTTTCTGGTACTGGTAGTACAGTCACATTTAAGAAAACAGCCAATGGAGAAATCAAATTCACTCAACCGATTTCAGGTACTGGCACCAACTTAGGACAAGATATAGTCATTAGTAATAATTCTGCTGCTATTTCTGAAAGCCAAGTAGGGCTCAATCATAGCGCTGATATTTCTCTCTATAATATTCCAGCTGGAACAAATTATAGAGTGGTAAGAGATGGTGTCCCTTGTTCATCCACTGTTTGCTCAGTGGTGGTTGTCAGTAACGGCGGAGTAGCTACATTTAGTGTCACCGGTGCTGGTACGTATGTCGTGGCCTGGGACCCAGCGGTCAATCCAAATATTCCGACAGTTTCTATCACTAGTCCTACTTCTAATATCCTGCCACATAACGGTAGTGTAAAAGTGACGGCAATCGCTACAGCTCCGCTTGGCCTTCAATCTGTCAAAATATCAATTGATTCTGTATTAAAGAAGACTTGTGGGGCACCAACACCGAGCCCTTGTACTTACACCTGGCCAATGAGCCAGGTAACAAATGGCATACATACCATTACTGCCACAGCGACCGATAGTTCCCCAGCACATCTTACCCAGACCACTACAATGTCTGTGGTTAAATAACCCAAAGTATCAATACAAAAACTCCCCAATTTGGGGAGTTTTTGGTTTTTGACACCTATCTTTTGATTTTATATAATAAAGCCATTAACATTTAATATTTTCGTAGTAGTTATTAGTATGGATAATCAAAAAAATATGAATAAAAAAACAGTTGTTTTGGTTCTAGTTTTATTAGCAGCAGCTGCAGTTATTTGGACGGTAGGCAAAAATAGTAATAAAGGTCAAGAAGCAGCATCTATTAAATCTCAAAAGCCTTTAGCTTTTTTAGCAGCTCAGCACGGTGAAAAAGGTGAATCCTTAAAGCATGCAAAATTAGCTTCACTTAAAAGTCTTCCAAAATATGTTCCAGATAAAAAAAAGAACGAGCTTCCAGGTGGTGGAGTAGAGGAAGAAGAAGGGGGAAATACTTATAAAGATTTTGTACTAAAGGTTAAAAACAAAGTATTTAATATCCCGACCGATAGTACCAATCGCCTGCTCAATCCCGACCAGAAAGATTTAAAAGCAACCAATATTCAAAGTCAGACAGCGATTGTGCCAGTTTCCGATCATCTCGGTAGCGATTTCTCAGGATATCGTCCACCAGATTCACAAGTGGCAGTCGGCCCAAACCATGTGGTGAGTGTGGTAAACAGCGGGATGACAATTCAGACAAAGACCGGTACTGTTTTGAGCACTGTCAGCCTGCATGATATGTTTTCCTCGCTACTTGTAAGCCCATATTTTAATTGTGACCCAAGAATTGTTTACGATACTTTAAGTTCAAGATATATTTTTTCAGTTTTAGGCAATTGCCGGCAAGATATGCAAGGCAATCCGATTCCCGCCTTGCCTCCAAATCCACCGTACTCCCTGGCTTTTGCCACTTCTATTTCAAGCGACCCGACAGCTGGCTGGAATCTTTATTTAATCCCTTCAACCCAATTTCTTGATTATGACAACCTTGGGGTAAGCAATGATAAAATTGTCATTACCGTTTGGTTTTTCCAGGATAGCCCTCAAGTTTCGTCAAAAATCTGGGTTTTAGACAAAGCAGCTGCTCTTTCCGGCGCGACGTTGACACCTTCAATTTTCAAATACTACTACCCATATGGAGACAATGATGTCATACCTGCTCTTACTTTTGATAACATTGGGGATGTTTATATGGGCAATATTCAATGGACAGACGGTGTCTGGGTAAACAACGGTAACGATTTCTTATATTGTGGTGAAGATGTCATTTGCGTGGATCTACGCGTAATACAAGGTCCAGCCAGCTCGCCGACACTAGTTGATAAGGGAAGACTTATGGCAATTAATGCATCAAGTTCTACTGGTAGCCATCCTCAAATGGGCGGACCAAATCTGCCTTCTAACGACGCAAGACTAAACTCATTCATCCTAAGAAATAACTCACTTTGGATGACAGCCAATACCCAGCCATATTCTCAGGTAACTTCTGATGTTTGGTGGGGGCAATTAGGTAATTTAACTACTACCCCTTCTTGGATTCAACAAGGTATCATTCACGATAGCACAAATACTAAGTGGTACTCCGACCCTTCGCTCGCAGTTAATGCCAATGGTGATGTCGGCGTTAGTTTCAACTGTTTCTCTGCTACTACATATCCAAGTCTTTGCACTACTGCCAGGTATGCAGGTGATGCGCCGGGTACAATGTCTCCGGTATATGTATCAAAAGCAGGGGCGGGCCCATACAATGGAGGTAGCCCACAGCGCTGGGGAGATTATAGCGCGACCGTGGTTGACCCGGTAGACAACACTTTTTGGGGGATCGGAGAAATCGGCTCTACTACTTTAGCTGCTTGGAATGCTTGGTTGACCCATTTCAGTCAAACAGATGATACCGGACCAGTTGTTTCAATTACCGCACCGGCAAATGGAGACACAGTTACTGGTACGGCCCTTACCGTCACAGCTACTGCGCAAGACAATCTTGGAGTTTCAGGCGTGCAATTTAAGCTTGACGGGAATAATTTAGGAGCAGAAGATACCACAGCTCCTTACTCAATAACTTGGAATACTACGACCGCTACAAATGGAACACACACACTTACTGCTGTGGCCAGAGATACGAATAATAATTCAACAATTTCAAGTGGGGTCTCAGTGACAACGGTAAATACCAATCCAAATTTGCCAGTTGTTTCTTTCACTGCTCCGATTGGAGATACCCTTCCGAACTCAGGATCTACTAAAGTGACTGCCACTGCTACCTCTCCTGCGGGTGTTGCATTTATTGACAGCAAGTTAGATGGCGTTCTGCAAAAAAGATGCGGTGCCCCTACTCCAAGTCCTTGCACCTATAATTTACCCGCAAGTCAGGTCTCTCCTGGTACACATACCTTTACTGCTATGGCTACAACAACGAGCGGATTGCAAAATACTGTAACAAAAATAATGACTAAAGGTTCAAGTACTGATACAACTCCACCGACCGTTTCAATGACCTCTCCAGCGAACAATTCAACTGTCTCTGGAACTTCTGTAACGCTTTCTGCTACTGCTTCTGATAATGTCGGGGTAACTAGCGTACAATTCAAGGTAGATGGCACTGTTATTGGAACTGACACAAGTAGTCCTTACTCTATGTCTTGGAATACCACAACAATTTCAAACGGTTCGCATTCACTTACTGCAACAGCAAGTGATGCGGCAACAAACTCCACAACTTCTAGCGTTATATCTGTGACGGTTAGCAACAGTTCCATAGACACAACACCACCGAGTGTTTCTATTACTTATCCGGCAAATGCTGCTACATTGAACGGTACATATAACATTACCGCGAGCGCAGTAGATAATGTCGGTGTCGTAGGTGTCCAATTCAAATTAGACGGAAATAATCTTGGCGCAGAAGATACAGTCTCTCCCTACTCAACTGTTTGGAATACAACTACTACCACAAATGGAACACATATCCTCACGGCTGTGGCGCGTGACGCAGCCGGACTCACTGCAACTTCACAACCGGTTTCTGTGACAGTTGATAGTAATTTAGACACCACTTATCCAACTATTACCATAACTGCGCCAGCAAATAGCTCTACAGTTTCTGGTACGATTACTATATCAGCTAATGCAACAGACAACGTCGCTGTTGCTGGTGTTCAGTTTAAAGTAGATGGTAATAATATTGGATCTGAAGACACCACTGCCCCTTATTCAGTTTCTTGGAACAGCGCCGGAGTAATTAATGGCTATCATTCAATTGTTGCTATCGCTAGAGATACAAGTAATAATACCACTCCTTCAGTTGCCTCCTCTGTGACAGTTTCAAATGGTGGCAACACTCTTTCTAACGTCGGTCTTGCTCCGATGCCATGGTCTATTACTTCATCAATGGCTAGAATTTCCTGGAATACAAGTACCCCTTCAACCACTGTAGTTGATTATGGACTAGATGCGAACTATGGTCAGACTGCATCAAACTCTACTCTTGTCACTTACCATTATCTCCAAATTAATGGTCTAACTCCTAGCACCACTTATCATTACAGGGCAACTTCTATAGATGCTTCGGCAAACAGTGCAACAAGTGGAGACTTGACCTTTACGACGCTCGCCCCAGATAGTACTCCTCCTGTAATTACAAACCTAAACATAGGTTCAATCACTTCATCTAGAGCCACTATCACTTGGGCTACAGCTGAAGCTAGCACTTCCTCAGTTTCCTATGGAACTACAACGTCGTATGGCACAAGTTCTAGCACTTCTTATTCTCCAGGAGGTCCATATTTCTGGACGTCTCATTCAGTCACCCTCGTAAATCTTTCAGCCAATACGCTTTATCACATCCAAGCATATTCAACCGACGCCAACCAAAATACCGGTTACTCTACCGATATGACATTTACAACTTTGCCGTAGTTTGAAGATTTACAAATGCCGGAAGACCAATTTCAAAAAAGAAAAGCATATCTCACACTCATCATAGCTGTCATCGCTATCTTTGCTTTTAATTTTTTTAGCTCTCCCGGCAAGCTTGTGCCTGGCTCGGCGCTGACCGCTCTGCCGCCTTGCAGTGTCATTAGTTTTACTGCCGATCCGGCAGAAGTTTCAACTGGTGGCTCCTCCGTTCTTTCTTGGTCTGTTTCGGCCAGCTGTGTTCGCGCTTCAATAATTCCAGAAGTGGCAAACATAAGCTCTACCTCCGGCACGAGTACTACTTTTCCTTTATCCGAGACCACCACTTTTACTCTCACCGCCTATGACAAGGACAATAATCCTAGTACCAGCCAGCTCTCTGTCCAAGTAAAGTAAAGTATTACTAATTAATATAGATAACAAAAAAATGAATACTAAAAAAGTAATCGTGTCAGTATTTGTTGTCTTAGTGATTGCTTTATTTGTCGCGGTGTTTGTGAAAAATACTAGAGATCAAGAAGCTGCCTCTATTAAAGGACAAGAACATGCAAGTGAAGTTGGGAAAACCCACTCAAATCCAAATTCAAATCTTAATTCTGATAGATCTATATATTGCGTGTATGTTGTTGATCAGCAAAACAATCGCGTACAAAAATTTGATTCAAATGGAACATACCTTGCGCAGTGGGGAGGTTTTGGTCTGGGTAACAATCAATTTGTAATTCCAGATGGGATAGGAGCTGATTCAGCGGGCTATATTTATGTTAGCGACACAAGAAATAGCATTAATACAATTATTAGCCATCGGGTCAAAAAATTCAATTCCTTCGGCGCTCCCATTACTCAATGGGGAGGATATGGTATTACTCCTGGACTATTTGATATTCCTCGTGGAATAGACTTTGATTTATCCGGCAATGTTTATGTTGCCGATATGACTAACAACCGCATCCAAAAATTTAACTCAAACGGAGGTTACTTAGGACAGTGGGGAAGTTCTGGAAATGGCAATGGACTTTTCAATCGCCCTACTGATATAGCGACTGATTCGTCTGGCAATATTTACGTTACCGATCAATACAATAATCGCATCCAAAAATTTGATCCAAGTAATACATTCCTTGCCCAGTGGCCATTGGGAGGAAACTTTGTCCATCCTATTGGCATAGACACCGATTCGTCCAACAATGTCTATTTTGCTAGATACCTAAATAATCAGGTTGAAAAAGATACTTCCGTTGGAGTCCAAATAGGTTGGTGGCCAGTCAATTCCCCAAAGGGTCTTGCTATTGATCCGTCGGATAATGTTTATGTTACTGACTCACAAAACAATCTTGTTAAAAAATTTGATCCCAATGGAAATCTTTTGCTTCAATGGGGAGGACCAGGAACAGGGAACAGTCAATTTAATTTACCCGAAGCTATTGCAGTCAATTCTTGCCCACCTCCTCCACCGCCAGCATTTCTTACTTTAATTAAAAATGTTATCAACGACAATGGTGGATCTGCGACAATATTGAATTGGAATTTATCTGCCACGGGCCCCACACCTATTTCCGGAATTTCCGGTAGCGCTTCTGTGACCAATGTGTTAATTACTCCCGGCGTGTATACTCTGTCTGAAACCGCCGGTCCTCCGGGCTACACCGCAAGCACGTATAGCTGTGTTGTAAACGGTGGTCCAGCAGTTACTGGAAATTCAATTACTTTGGCTCCCGGCGACAGCGCCGTCTGCACGATAACGAATAATGACAACGCTCCAGTACCATCTCCTACGACAGAGTTATCCGGTGGGTATAGAAGTTCTCTTGCGTTAAAACAAAACGGTACAGTCTTTGCTTGGGGAACAAACACCGTAGGTCAGGTAGGAGATGGTACTAATATCCAAAGGAATAGTTCTGTCCAAGTTCACGGACCAGGCAATGTTGGCTTCCTTTCAGGAATCATAAAAATATCAGGAGGGCATAGTCATGTTCTTGCTCTCAAAAACGACAACACTGTTTGGACTTGGGGAGGCAATTTTAACAGTGAATTAGGTGACAATACCAACACTGATAGAAATTTTCCAGTTCAAGTTCACGGTCCAGGCAATATCGGTTTCCTTTCAGGAATTATTGATGTTGCAGGAGGTGGAGATCATTCTCTTGCGATAAAAAATGACAATACTGTTTGGGGCTGGGGGTGGAATTTTCGCGGAGAATTAGGAGACGGCACCACTACTCTAAGCGCAACTCCTGTTCAAACAAGTAGTCTTTCAAGTATTACTAAAATTTCTGCCAGAGGACACCACTCCCTTGCTCTAAAAAATGATGGCACAGTCTGGGCATGGGGAGAGAATATGTATGGAGAGCTCGGAGATAATACTGTCTCTTCTACTGGATGCTACTGTATGAC
>JAHFNF010000065.1 GCA_023267515.1 Candidatus Nomurabacteria bacterium
CAACAGTCGAAGAACTACCAGTGCCTCCCCCTCCACCACCTCCAATGACCTCAATCGTATTATTACCCGCGTTCCAGTCGGCTGGAGTGGTATAAGAGGTTCCCGAAGTTAAAAAGACGACTGTAGCCATTTAATTTCCGATTGCCTGCCAAGTATAAGTCGCGACCAGCTGATTCGTATTGACTACCGCAATCGAACCAGTTAAAGCTCTAGCAAGCATAATGTTTGTAGTAATCCCGTCTCCACCTCCTGAAGCATTAAAAATACCAATCTCTTCGACCGTCGTTGTCCCCGTCACCGACCAAGTAAAGGTCAAAGACAGAGTATCGTTTGTTTGTGTTGTCGTTGTTCGGGCCACAGTTGCGATACTTCGAGACAAACCAAGAGTGCTTAATTCTGCTTGGAGAGCTGTATGTGAGGCCGAGACGGCTGTACTACTAGTACCCACCGCTAAATAAGTAAAAGCAACAATTGAACCAGTATTCCCCACCAAACCAGTAATAGCCGCTAAAGATTTATTAGTCATTTTATTATGCACCGTAATCTCGTGTAGCGGCACATCACCCCGTATTTGAGCTAGCTGATTGGCATAAACCTTAAGATTAAATACTCCTCCAAAACCAACTTTTTCTTGTATATTCATTGTGTCCATATAATTAACGATAATTTATAGGTCTAGCTTTTAATTTTAATTTCTCATCCTTAGACCGAAGAGAATAGTTATCTTGTAAATCCTGTTCGTCTAATTTTACTCGTTCAACTAAACTGCCAGCTGAAGCCCAATTCCGGTCTAGGGCGTAATCACGACAAGCAATCAATCCAACCAACTTGTGATAGAGCGAATTAAACCCCGGTACCTTGGTTGTATCACTAGCCCCAAAATAAGAGGGCGGACGCTGGAAATAAACCTTGAGACCGTTCGTAGCAGTAACAGCCGTGCCTAGCGGTTTAGGATAGAGAAAAAGAGAGGTCGCTAATTTATCATAGTAAAGAGGCAGACCAGCCGTTTTCAAGAAGTCAGTCAAAGATTGATTATAAATATCAGTCTTATCTATCGGTTGAAGCAAATGCCAAGCCCCTGCTGCGTCCAGCACCTCGGCTCGAAGCACTTTTAAGTGAGTCACCGCGAAAACATAGTCCTGCTGTTCTGACCCGATTGTAGTTACCAAATTAGTCGTAGCAATAGGGTAATCCGTGTAGTTGTTATCATCAAACTGCCAGCGGCCATCAGACTGAAGAATTAACGACGTAACCCGATTCAACCCCTCATTTAAGAGTCGGACAAAGGTAGCTAACAAATTAGCATCACCACTTATCTTGGTATAACCATTATCACCAAAGAGCGTAGATTCACAGAACTGGATTAACCCCTGCTTGGTACTAGTATCAGAAAATTGTAATGACATTCTCTAATTTTGACAGATTAGAGAACTTCCGTTGGTTTTAGGTCACCAATTTGCTAAATGAGCATTAAAATAAGGATTTTAGGAGCTGATCAATAACCATAGACATATCGCTTTGCTGGTATTGCCAATGGTCTCTAATGTAATTAAAAGCCTTAGCGCCCAACTCCGACCCCAGAGTTTTATTCAAAATTAAAGACTCTAAGGCTTCTGACCATTCGGATGGTTTGACTAATAATCCAGTCTCCCCGTGTTCAATTGTTTTTCGTTCACCGAGAGGAACGAAATAAGGATAAACCCTTGAAGCAATAGTCGGGATTTTGAACATTGAGTAATCAAACCATTTGATATGGCTCTTGCAACGAGTAAAAGCATTGTCCACTAGAGGGGCGACACCGACATTCCACTTCTGTTCTGACATCATCTTTGGATATTCTTTGAATGTCCACGTTGATGGCAATAAATCACAACGATTCATTACTTCTGAATCAAAATCCTTAAACAAATGGAGCATATCTTTGCTAATAGAACCACAACTCTCAAAATAGACTTGGGGATATTTTCTCATTATGTAGAGCAGGTGGGGAAAGAACATTGCTAAATCATCTTGGTGTGAATTAGAACCAGCATAACCAATAATGAACTTCTGGGGGTCTTTGGGGGCAGGTTCATATTGCCACTCACTCACATCATTTAGGTTAGGAATGACCACAATTTCCTTATGCAACTTATGTACCTCCTTGAAATGTTTATAAAATCGTTGTTTTAACGGGTCAGTCGAAACGGTAATCACATCAGCAAAAGATAGAATCGTGGACATAAAAGCTCGATCTCGTTTCGCGGCTTTTAATTTATCATAAAGCGGGTGGGTAGGAAGAATATCGAGAAAATTATCATCACAATCAATAATGACCTTTTTCTTTAACTTATCTCGGGTATAAAATAGCGCCGACGCTTCTTTTGGGTCACTGAAATAAGAAGTCCAAAAGACATCATATTCTTGGAAAATCCGATACCACCTTTCTTCAGGCGATTCACCTTTTCTAGTTAGTTCCTTACCGACTAAAGTAACTTCGTGGCCAGCCACCATTTGAGAGGGTTTAACAATCCGATAATAACCAACCCCACCCCACGCATTTTCTAACTGACGTTGGATATTCGCCCCATAATCAGAATAATAAAAAAGGATTTTACTCATTAAAATTACCTTCAAAGTGTTCGTGTGCCACTAATTCCATCGTGTTGCCCTCCCGAATTGCCCCTAGGGCAGTAATTAAATAGTGTTCCGGTATGATATTAGCCCTGACTCCGCTTTGCTCTAGGGCGGGCATTAAAGATAGTTGATCCCGCCTAGAAAAACGACAATAATCCGCCCACCACGCCTCATTAAAAGCTCTGACCCGACTATTATTTCGTCTAATGATAAATCCCCCCTCACACAGCCCTTTATGTTTAGCAAATTCGTGTTCCTCGTAATACTTTGCTTGCTCGATAATTAACT
>JAHFNF010000066.1 GCA_023267515.1 Candidatus Nomurabacteria bacterium
AAAAGGTATAGCATTTCTTGCACATTGTTAATTTCTTCTGACTTTTACTTTCCAGAAGACTCTTTTTATAACTTTGCACCAGATTTTTCGCATTGAGTTTTATTTTGGTTAACATAATTTTTTTATTAATTTTTATAAATTGACTTTTACTTACTAGATTTTTAATCTAATCTTAATATTCTATTATTAAGAAATCATTAAGTCAACGAAAAAATGCCCCTTTTAGGGCATAAATGTCTAACAAACTGTTTATAACTTTAATACAAACTTAACATTACTTTATGTCAAGCTATACGGTAGCCTTTATTGGTAAAGTAACGCTAAAAACACTGCCTTTACCTTTAAGACTATTAGCACTGACTGAGCCACCATGAATTTCAGCAATCCATTTTACGATAGCAAGGCCAAGACCAATGCTATTTCCGCCAGATCGATGAAATTTATCTACTCTATAAAATCTTTCAAAAATATGTGGTAAATCCTCTTTTGGTATCCCTATGCCATTGTCTATCACATTGATTGTAATAGATTGCTTAGATTGCTTAGATTGCTTAGATTGCTTAGATTGCTTAGATTGCTTAGATTGCTTAGATTGCTTAGATTGCTTAGATTGCTTGATCTCAATTATAGTGTGTCCGCCCTCGTGGCCATAGAGAATTGAATTCTTAATTAAATTAACGAGCATTTTTTCCAAATACACCTCGTCTCCTATAATTGAGATATTGGGTATATTTCTTGTAGTTATAGTAATACTTTTTTTATACGACAGCGCCCTACATCTCTCCACCACTGTATGTATGAAGGATTTTATATTTATTTTTTCATATGCAATTCTACTTTTCAATTCCCATGATTGAGAAGTAAGTAGTGAAAGATCAGTCATAATGCCCGATAGGTGCTTGATTTCATAATCTATTGCTTTAAAGGCGCTCTTGGCAGATTTTTTATTTTTTCCTTTGCCTTTCGTAGCTAAATCCACATTACCTTTTATTACTGCGAGTGGAGTGCGAAATTCATGGGTAGCGTCTGCAATAGATTGCACTTTAACTCTTTCCTCTTCAAGAAGACGCTTTGTCTCTTTGATTAAATCTATTCTTTTACGCTCAGTAATGTCTCTAATATTACATTGAACAACGAGGGTGCCGCCAGCAATGTATGAATTACTAACAAATTCAACTTCAATGAGTCTGCCATCCTTTGTCTCCAAAGGAAGGTCTTCATATCGAACAAAGCCCTCTTTTTGAATAATCCGAAAAGCGTCGCGAGAAGCTTTCATATTCCTAAATGCTCCCACTTCCCAGAGTTTCTTATTTAAAAATTCCTTTTTTGTGTACCCTAAAAGCTTCTCCAAGTAAGGGTTTACGTCTGTAATCTGCCCTGTTTCTGAATCAAGAATGAGTATACCATCATGAGCCGTCTCAAAAAGACGACGGTACCTAATTTCCGATTCGTTTAATTTTTGACTTATATTTTTTTCTAGTGCTTTTGTCATAATACTAATTCCCTCTATCACTATATAGTGATGCCGTAAAAGTACGATTATTCTTTCAACACAAAGCCGACCCCTCTGATTGTGTAAATCAAGGGCTTTTTATTGCCTTTGTCAATTTTCGTGCGTAAATATTTCATATGGACATTTAACTCATTATTTTTCTCTTCAAATTTGTGGCCCCACGCATGATCTATAAGCTCACGCCTTTTTATCGCCTGCCCAGGACTAGTAATGAGAATATTTAAAAGCTTGTATTCCTTTGGGGTTAATTCAATGACCTTACCGCCACGGGTCACTTCATGCTTTTGTTTGTCCATAATTAAATCTCCAACCTTCCGAATATCTGGTTCTGCAATTTGCCGGCGACGCAGTACCGTCCGGATTCTCGCAAAAAGCTCGTCAGTACCAAATGGTTTAATCATATAATCATCTGCTCCAATATTTAGACCTGCCACTCTGTCCTCAATAGTGCCACGAGCAGTAAGCATAATGACTGGTGTTTGGATATGGTTATCTCTCAACTCCTTACATACCGCAAAGCCGTCTTTTTTAGGAAGTAGTATGTCCAGCAAAATCATACTGTAACTATTTTTCATTGCTTTCTCCGATGCTTCTTCACCGTCAAAAGCAGTATCTACGGAATAGCGCTCTCCTTTGAGCGCGCTTTTTAGTATATCTGATAATTTTTTATCGTCTTCTACGACCAAGATTGGCATAGTACCCAGTATACTCCTATCACTTTAAATAGCAAGCGGTATTATTAACATTGTATTAATGTTATGCACAGGTTACCAACAAATATCACAAACTCCTTGCTTGACTTTGCGGAAGCATCATAATAGAATTATTAAGATTACATTAAGTTTTAACTGATAATATTTTTATGACCAAAAAACAAAAAACCCAGAGACAAGCGATACTGAGTACGGCGCATTTTGAATACCAAATTGGGTTAAATAAATACGCATTTTTTAAAACGAGTGACCACGAAGTTGGCAAGGACTTAGTGCAAGTCACTTTTATGAAAACGTGGAGTTACCTTGCCAAGGGTGGGAAGATTGAAACAATGAAAGCATTTTTATATCACATCCTAAACAATCTGATCGTAGATGAATATAGAAAGCGCAAGACAAGCTCACTGGACTCTATGATTGAAAACGGTTTTGACCCGAGAGCGAGCGGGCATAAAAGGCTACTTAATATTATTGATGGGAAAAACGCTTTTCTTCTAATAAAGCATTTACCTAAAAAATACCAGAAAGTAATGCGAATGCGCTATGTAAAAGAGCTATCTCTGAAAGAGATATCACACTCAACACAACAAAGAAAAAACACAATCGCAGTCCAAATCCATCGCGGACTCGGC
>JAHFNF010000038.1:0-5130 GCA_023267515.1 Candidatus Nomurabacteria bacterium
GCTAACAACCGTGCTAGTGACCGTAAAGTCATTGTTACCAACTATCGGAGAAGCGATTGTAGCAAGAGGAGCAGCAAGCTCGTCCGCATGCATTATGCCGTCATCTGGATTACCAGCGCCAGTACCATCGTCTGGTACGATTCTCAAATTTGTAAGTTCACCGATAACCATCGTGCCTAGGGTGACAGTAGTACGGATAGTGGTGACATCAACATTTTCGCCAGCTGCCGTAATCTTAAATCCTCCAAGGACTTTGTTAGTTCCACCGATTGCTGCAAGTCCGGATAAATTGTTCGTAGTGGCAACTGCTGCAGTAGCATGATTGGCAACTACAGCTGTACCCTTCACCACTATAGTAGGAGAACCAGCAGTAAGAGAAGCTCGAGCGCCTCCGGCTGCTGCATCATCAGTTTTTATATCAAGAGCTGTAGCAGCCATTGCAGTAGCAGGGGCAACTCCTTTATAGGTTAAGGTAATAGTGTTCGTACTTGCACAAGCTCCCGTGACAGCTACGGTCATTACTTGTCCGCTAGCAGCTGATGAACCTGTCGTAACAGCACATATTCCTCCCGCTCCTACTGCAGACCAATTTCCATCTGCCACCACTAATCCTGCATTAGCTACCGCTGCGACATCTGGAGCAGTAAATCCTGCTGGAAGTGTAAATGTAGGATCATCCGCCGCTGCGGTAATTCCTGTAGCCCCAACAGTCAACACAACTGTAAAAGTGGTTGAACTTGAAATTGCAACAGTCTGACTAGCACCACCACCAATAGTGGCAGTTCCCTCCGCGGTTGCGGCCTTTGCCACGTTGGGAAGAGATACAAGAGACAACGCAAATACACCTAAAACAAACGAACTAACTAAAAAAAACTTTTTTATATTCTTCATATCTTTAATTAAACTATTAATAATAATACGACTACTTTTAATAAAAACCTTTATAATAAGGCTGTAAAGAAGACTTCGACTGTCTTACTTATCTAATAATGAAGCCGTAGGGGGCAATATTCGGTTACAACGCAAAAACCCCGTCACTTAAAAGTGATCGGGGTTTTTGGGCGCTTTGAGTCCGCGAGACTACGATTTATCCGGATCGTTGACCGCTATTCTATCTAAGAGTATTAGACAGTAAGAGCAAGAGTGTTCGTACGAACAGTACTGAAGCTTTGAGCAACATTTGTTGCTCCTGCATCAGTGCCGTCTGCATCATCAGTGCCAGAGATAGCACCAGTTACACGTAGGCGGTATGAACCGGCTGTGTGTCCAGTGTTATCAACAGTTACGGTAAGAGTGATTTTCTCAGTCGTACCGTTGGCAATCAAGAATGCACTAGTTCCTTCAATGTCAGCATCGTCTGCTTCCACTGCGATAGACATATCGTCATCAGCAGTAGCATAAGCAACACCGGAGCTGTCTTCAAGCACGAAGCTCAAACCTTCTGCGTCGTCTCCGGCCACTACTGGACCAGGGGCGGTAGCATTGGAGTTAGCAATTGCGCCGAAAGGAAGGTATAGATCATCTTCACTGTCGTTAGTTACATTAAGAACTAATGTGTACTTAGCGATAGCTGTCTGATCAGTAGGTGAGTAAACTTGAGTAGCTGAGTACTTAGCGATATTCAAGCTAGCAACAGCAAGGGTATGCGTCTTACTAGTGAATGAACCATCTGGGTTGAACTCATTGTCTGCACCTTCAACTGTCATATCAGCACCTACTACAGAGGCGACGATTGTCGTGCCACTATCGTAGTGTGTGTCTTGATCGTTGAATGTCATGTAGACTTTAGCTTCTAGGTCTTCACCGGCAGAAACAGTTGTACCGTCATCTACGGTGACAATGTATTCAGCTGAACCAGTAGCACCGTTGAAGTCAGTGTGAGTTCCTGCATCATTGTCTGCAAGGTCAGCATCATACATTGTATCGCCGATCTTTACTTTTACAGAGTCAATAATGTTTTCAACTGAAGCGTAGTCAACAGCATCGCTGACAGAACTATTGTCAGTAGCGTTAACACCAACCTCAATATAGACTGGAATTTCATCAAAGGTGACATCAGAAGAATTATCTCCTACGTCAAACTTGAATGCACCAACAAGAACTTCGTCAGATGTGTCGCTTGTCTTTACTTGGAAAGTAGAAGCGGCTGGGTTTGTAGACCAAGTCTTGATATTTACATCATCATCGGATGAAGCATCCTCAAAGCCGTTTGTAAGGGTTTGAGAATAATCTCCAGAAAGATCATCGCTAATGATAGCGCCAGTTGCATCATTGAAGCGGATGTCTTGAGCATCAACAGTCCAATCTGCATCCATATTATCAGTGTCAATCGTATCAACAGCGGTAAGAGCCACATAGAAAGTAGCTTTTACACCATCTTTAATGATTGCGTTTGACAAAGAAATGGTCTTTGTGAATTCGTCTGGGGTACCTGAATTACGTGAGAAGTCAGATGCGTCTGCTGAGCCGACTTTCTTGTCGCCCATCCAGACAGAAACTGAATCTACATAATTTGTTAGCTTTTCGGAAGAAGGAGCAGCGTAGCCGTCATTTTGCAATTCAACTTTTAAGCTGGTGACTGCAATATCAGAACCATCTGCTTCGGCTTTGAAAGCAAGAACTTTCTCAGTCGCACCTTCTTTAATAGTATCTTCCAATCCTGCTGTAGTTGCAGAATAGTCTAATGTTCCAGCTCCACCTGAAAGGGTTGAGCTAGAAGATGAGCTTCCTGAACATGAAGCACCAGTCGTTGGACTGTAACCCGTAGTTGAAGTGCAACCTGCTGGTAGACCGCTTGAAGCGCAAGACATACCAGTAGTTGTACTATAACCAGAGCTTGAAGTGCAACCTGCTGGATAAGACGTTGAAGGCATTCCACCTGTCCAAGCTGCGCGAGACATATCTCCGAAGTAGCCAGTAGCAGGAACACCATGGGAAGCCTGCCATGCCATCACAGCAGCTTTGGTCAAATTACCAAACCAGTTGGAAGCAGGGGAAACTCCTAAGGCTGTTTGTAGACATCCTACATCAGTGCCACTAACACCATAATACATACTTCTTGTGAATGTGCAGTCAGAAGCCTTTGCTGAATTTGTGAAACCAGCGAAAGCAACAACGACAACTGCGACAATCATTATTCCAAGAAGGATTTTTGATTTTAATAAATTACTCATAAAATTACTTTTTATAATCCGAATTAATTTCTTTTTATTAGAAAATAAATCGGGATCACGCAATCATAATTTAGTTTCGACAAACTAAAATTGCGTTATTAAATCTAATGTATCGCTTTATAATGCGAAACAATTTAGACACAAACTAATCAAAGAAAAACAGAAAACAAATACGTATTCCATTTTCAATGATCGTGTGCCAAAGCTTTACGCAAAACTACGCGCAAGGCTATAGCACAATACTATTATAATATCTGCTGTTTAAAACAGCAAAATATTACTGTGGATAACTCCGTCTTGATAAATAAGGGTTAAACCACAATCCCATCCTCGCACAATTTTGCTTTTAATGCAAGTACCGGGACACCCTCTATGACGTATAAAAAGCTCAAATATTACGACACATAATACTACACCACGACAGAGTATTTACTCCAACGCTTTGAGCCAGTCTTATAAAGGATATGATCTTTAACCATAGATACAAGCTCTCGCTGCAAAGTCTTCTCGCCATATGAAGCAAGCGTGCCTATAGCCTTGTCTTTTATGTCCTTTATAGTTGCTCCACCTATTATGTCCTTTACAACTTTAATTATTTCCTCACGTCTCTGTCTTTTTAATAAATCAAAGTTAGGATTACTATTTGGCTGATGAATTTTGTCCGATATAGCTTTCATTAAAGTACTTCCCTTTTGGACACCGATTCTCGTATGCTGTCCTTTATTAATTTCTAACGGACTTTCTTTTAACAAGTCCATTAAGGACAAGCCTTGCTGTTGCCCCAACCTTTCTTCAAGAGTTTGTTTTAAGCTAAGAAATTCTTTTTTCAATATACTACTGTTCATTTCGGAGATCATACCGATAGTAGAAGCAAGTCCAAGAAACGATAGGACTTCTTGTACTTTTTTTACAAGTTCCCTTTCTGAGGAGGAGTAGATGTCTGATAGAATTTCTACTCCTAATGTCCTTAACTTACCCCTTAAAGGCTCCGTCGTGTCCATTATGTCCGTTACCATATACAGAGCCGTCACTAGCTTATTTATTTTGTTATAGAAAACTATATCAACGGCAGTAGCCTGATAAGGAACAGGCATATTTGATATGTCTTTTACGGAGTCTTTTAGATTTTTGTCATCCGTCAACATAGTGTCCATTATATATAGGACAAAGAAAAAGGCAAGGGCTTTTTAAAGTGTAGCAAATGGTGTTTTTAAAGACCTTGCGCAGGCCGACTGGGCCGAGCAGAGCAATTCGCCAACAGGCGAATATGCGTGTCGATAAAAATACTATTTGCGAAACTTTCTCAGCAGAAAAATATCCGTGCTGACGGAAATAGCAATATCAACGCGTAATGTGATAAAATATAAAAATGGCGAAAAAATCTAAGCTGAAAGAATCTGGGACAAGGCTAAAAACAGAAACAAAACACGGTATATGGGCAGTCGTCTTTTTTGTTTTGGCGCTTTTTTTCATAATGGCAAGCTTTGGTATGGGTGGTGTAGCAGGGAGGTTTTTTTACGGCATCTTGCATTATCTCTTGGGTGTCGGCTATTCCCTACTGCCAGTTCTTTTTATTTTATTGGGATTTTCTTTTATGAAGTCCGAAAAACCAAACGTTGGGATGATCAGAGTGGTAAGCTCAATTTTATTTTTACTCTCCGGCCTCGGACTTTTTGATATTAGTTCCAGCTCAATATCAGGATCGGAAAGCCATGCCGGCGGACTCTTGGGCAGGATTGCGGCCGCCCCTTTCGTCGGACTCTTTGATGTTTATGCGAGCGTTGTGTTCCTTGGAGCAATTTTGATAATCTCTCTTTTGGTTATGTTTGATGCAAAACCAATACTCTTGCCATATTTGAAAAATATTTGGGAAAGAATTGTAAAAGGCAAAAAAGCAGTCAGCACTAAACTAGAAGCGATAAACGAAAAAATTGAAGAAGAAGATGAACCAGAGCCA
>JAHFNF010000038.1:5140-6349 GCA_023267515.1 Candidatus Nomurabacteria bacterium
GGAGAAGAAGAGATAGAAGAAAAAGTACCAGCTCAAACAAATAAAAATAAAAAAGAAAATGAGGAGGAAGAGCTGCCAAGAGCTAAAAAATATATTTCTCACGCCTACACTCCCCCACCTTTATCTCTATTGGAAGAAGATAAAGGCAAGCCGAATGTGGGCGACATAAAAGCCAACGCAAATATTATAAAACGCACTTTGCAAAATTTTGGCATTGAGGTAGAGATGGATGAGATAACAATCGGGCCCACGGTCACTCGCTATGCCTTGAAACCTGCGGAAGGAATGAAACTTTCACGCATCGTCGGACTGCAAAATGACTTGGCATTGGCGCTGGCCGCGCACCCTATTCGCATTGAAGCTCCGATTCCTGGCAAGTCTTTGGTCGGCATTGAAATTCCAAACAAAGCAAAATCAATCGTCGGTCTCGCCACGATGCTCGCGGATGAAAAATTTGGAGGCTCAGCCAAAGCGCTCACTATCGCGCTCGGACGTAGCATCGCTGGACGCGCAGTGTTTGGCAACCTCGCCAAGATGCCTCATATGCTCATCGCCGGCACTACTGGCTCTGGAAAATCTGTCACTATCCATTCCATAATTACTTCCCTCTTGTATAGGAATGGCCCAGACGATTTGAAATTAATAATGATAGATCCAAAACGAGTAGAGCTTACTCTATATAATAAAATTCCCCACTTACTCACTCCAGTAATCACCGAAGCCAAAAAAGCAATTTTAGCGCTGAAATGGGCCGCGAAAGAAATGGATCGCCGATACGATATATTAGAAGCCGAATCTGTGAGAGACATAGAGTCTTATCACAGCAATATCTTTGGCAAGAAAAATGGCAATGGGGACGCAGAGAGAATGCCCTATATTGTCATTATAATAGATGAGTTAGCGGATATTATGAGTTCCTACCCTAGGGAGCTTGAAGCCGCTATTGTCCGCCTCGCTCAAATGTCCCGCGCGGTGGGTATTCACATCATCCTTTCCACCCAACGCCCAGAGGTAAACGTCATCACCGGACTCATTAAGGCGAACATCCCTGCCCGCGTTGCCTTGAAGGTTTCTTCGCAAATTGATTCACGCACAATACTTGACGCGGGGGGGGCGGAAAAGCTGCTCGGCCAAGGTGATATGCTTTACTCCTCCGGTGAAGCTCAACCAGAGCGCCTTCAATCTTCATATATATCAGAGCAAGAGGTA
>JAHFNF010000067.1 GCA_023267515.1 Candidatus Nomurabacteria bacterium
GTAAGTGTCAATCCGATTCTTTTCACGTTAAGCATCGGTCTTATTTTAGCTTGGAAAGTCGCTGGATATATTGGAGTGGATCATTACCTTCTACCGATCCTCGGCACTCCTTGGCGACCCCGCGATATTATTTATGAGAATAAAATATAGTTTATCAAGTAGGGTTTATTATTAACCGGTATAAAATTATGAAAAATAATATAAATATTGCTTTTTGGTTTAGACTCGGGCTCGCTTGCTTCTTTTTAGTAAACTCACTCAGCGCCTTTTTCTCTCCGAGTGAATTCGCCGAACTTGTGCAAAATAATTCTTTTATTTCTTCTATTGCTAATTCGGGATTTTGGGTCACGCTTATTGGAATAAACGATGGGTTACTGTTTATTTTAATATTATTGGGAGCTTGGAAAAAAAGTGTGGCCATCTGGGCGGGAATTTGGATAGTGGTTGTCTTATTTGTCACTAATGCAGGCGGTTTTGAGGCAATTGATTTTATTGAGCACATCGGAGTTCTTTCTCTCATTGCTTATTATTACTTTGCTTTTGCTCGCCCTAATGTTATAAGATAGAAATATGAAAAATTTTAAATTTGGTTTTGGGTTTTGGGTAGGTATCGGTAGCATTATATTAATAGTTCTTTTAGTTTGGGTAGGAGGTGCTTCCCAAAAAGCAAAAGAAGAAAAAGTGCAGAATTCTCCCAGTCACGATGTCGCTCTTTCTTGCACTACCGATATGGCAACGGTTTTCCACATTCACTCAATGCTTAGTATTGTTATCAATGGGGCAAAACAAGTCATCCCGGCAAATATCGGAGTATCAGATGCTTGTATGCATCCTCTACATACCCACGACGATCTGGGAACTATTCACATTGAATCCCCAGTGCAAAAGGATTTTACTCTCGGAGATTTTTTCGCAGTCTGGGGCAAGGATTTCTCAAGCTCAAAAATACTTGATAATACCACTGATGCTAGTCACGCCATTACTATCAGTGTAAATGGGGTCAAAGTAGAAACTTTTGAGAATACTATCTTAAAAGACAAGGACCAAATCGTCATCTCTTTTGGTAAAAAATCATAAGTAGTATTTACTAAAATAAATGTTATAATCAGGCTAATGAGACCTAAAATAGCGCTTATTTCTGTATTCCATAAAGAAGGTATCGCGGAATTCGCGAATTTTTTAATTAATAAAGGTTATATTATTTATGCTTCCGGCGGGACGTCGGATTTTTTGGGGAAAGTTGGTGTAAAGAATACGAATATTACAGACTTAGTCGGCGGGGGAGCAATTCTTGGCCACAAAGTGGTGACTCTTTCACGCGAGATTCACGCTGGGCTTCTAGCTGATCCAAATACGGAGATGAATGAATTGGAGGCGCTGAAAATTCCTTTTATTGATTTGGTATGTGTGGATTTATATCCGTTGGAAGATACGATTAATTCACCTAGCGCCACAGAAGCAGATATTCTTTCCAAGACTGATATGGGCGGGCCAGCCCTTCTGGCTTCTGCTGCAAAAGGCAGGCGCATTGTCATCTGTGATCCAGATGACAGAAAAAAAGTGATGGATTGGATGGAAGCTGGTGAATCAGAGCGAGAAGAATTTGTACGGATGCTCGCGGCAAAGGCGGATTATATTGTTGCCAGCTATCGGCTTTTGAGCGCAAAATATCATAGTAAAGATAAATACAGTGGCATCACAGGGGAGCAAGTGATGACTCTTCGCTATGGGGAGAACGCTTACCAAGTGCCGGCGAGTTGGTATAAAAATAAAACAAAAGATCCGCTCGCACTTTCAAACTTTAAAATTCACGCAGGGAATCCAAGTTTTATAAATATGACGGACACGGACCGAGCGCTTCAAAGCCTGACGCATATTATCGCCGGGATGGATCTAAATTTTGGAGCAATTCCTTTTGCAGGGGTGGCGCTAAAACACGGCAATGCCTGCGGAGCCTCTTTCGGAGAGACTAAAAAAGAAGTAATAGAAAAATTAATAGATGGCAATCGCCGGTCAATCTTTGGCGGGAGTGTGATGCTCAATTTTGATATAGGAGAGGAAGAGGCGGAGATGCTCGTGCGCTATAATATTGAAGGCGCAAAGCGCAGGCCGCTTGATGTTGTTATTGGAAGTTCTTTATCGGAGGAAGCAATGAATATTTTAAAACGCCAAAATGACAGATGTTTTGTGATGACTTGTTCTGCGCTTGGAGCGCTCAATAAAGACAGTCTTGATCAAAGCGTTTACCGTCGACAAATCCGCGGAGGCTGGCTAACACAACCAAATTATACTTTTGTTTTTGATTTGAAAAATCCAGAGATTAAAAAATATGGCTCGGCTTCTTTTGGTGAAAAAAACGAAGACATAATTCTAGCTTGGGCAATAGCTTGTACTAGCAACAGTAACACGATCTCACTCGTCAAAGACGGGATGCTCATTGCAAACGCCGTCGGCCGGCAGGACAGGGTAGGGGCGGTAGATCTTGCTCTAAAAATCGCGAAAGATGCCGGGCATGATGCAAAATCTGCTACTGCATTCTCAGATAGTTTCTTTCCGTTTCCGGATGCGCCGGAAACACTCCTAAAAGCCGGCGTTTCTAGAATTGTCGCTACCTCAGGTTCAGTCAATGATTCTCTTACCACAGACCTATTCAAAGATTCAAAAGATTGCGAACTTATCCATATTCCTGATAAGATTGCTAGGGGCTTTTTTGGGCACTGATTAAACTCGATTTAAAGCTCACAAGCCGTTGTAGCTCAGTTGGTAGAGCACGTCATTGGTAATGACGAGGTCA
>JAHFNF010000003.1:0-14320 GCA_023267515.1 Candidatus Nomurabacteria bacterium
AAGGTTGAAAGTTTTTTTAATATAATCCGCGATAGCTTGATCAATTTTATCTCCCGCGCATTTTACCGAAGTAGAAGCGACGATACCGCCGAGTGAGATGACAGCCACATCCGTCGTTCCCCCACCGATGTCCACCACCATATGCCCTTTTGATTCATAAATTGGAATGCCTGCGCCGATGGCGGCCAAGATTGGTTCCTTCACGACGTATGCATTTTTTGCGCCCGCGCGAATGGCCGCCTCAATCACCGCGCGACGCTCGGTAGAAGTCACACCTGCCGGCACAGAGACCATCACATCTGGTTTGAATAAATTGAATGGCCCCATCGCTTTATTTATAAAATATCGAAGCATCGCCTCAGTCACGCGGTAGTCTGCTATTACGCCGTCTTTCATCGGTCGGTAGGCAATAATAGAGTCTGGGGTCTTGCCGATCATATCTTTCGCGTCAAAACCAATAGCTAGAATCTTATTATCCTGTTCAGAGACCGCGACGACAGATGGCTCGTTTAAGACTATCCCCTTGCCCGGCAAAAATACCAAAGTGTTGGCGGTGCCCAAATCGATGCCGAGTTTTCTTGAAAAAATTCCCATTCAGTGAATATATCACATTTGTGCTAAAATAAAAATATGAAAATTGTGACGGTAATCCCGCTCGCCAAAAGCGCATTTAAAGAGGATTTAACCTATTTTACTGCAAAAGAAATACCGGACGGTAGTATCGTCCAAATCCCAATCCGCAATAAAAAAGTTTTAGGCATCGCGATATCTTCCGAGGAAGTATCAGCGACAAAATCAAATATAAAAGGTCTTGCGTTTAACCTAAAAAAAATTGAAGAAGTAAAAGAGCGCTCAATTTTTTCCGGCGAATTTATAAAAGCAGGCATTGAACTCGCGCAATATTTCGCTGGGCAAAAAGGGACGACGTTGGTGACTTTAATTCCAGCGAGCTTCCGAGAAAATTATGATAAATTATCTTCTGCCGAAACTTCTGTTTCAAATGAAAAAAATGGTTCAAAAAAAATCCGCGCAGAGAAATTATTATTACAATTGCCTCTTGATGAACGCATTTCATATTACAAGACTTTAATTCGTGGCTCGTTTGCGGAAAAAAAGTCAGTTTATGTGATTTTGCCTTCCGAGCGAGATATAAGTACCTTTAAGGACCTATCTCGCGGGATAGAAAACTTCACTTTTACAATTCACGGCGGGCTTTCCGCTAAAAAGCAGGTGGAAATGTTCAAAAAGATTGTAAATACCGGGCATCCGGTGCTTATTTTCGGCACCGCCCAGTTTTTATCTATTAATAGACACGATATGGGCACAATAATAGTGGAGCACGAGAGCGCCGGGAGCTATAAAATGTTTAATCGTCCTTATTTGGATATGCGGGTTTTTGCAGAGCTTTTTGCCCAAAAAATCGGAGCAAAATTAATATTAGCCGACACATTACTACGCTTTGAAAGTATTGCTAGGCGTGATGAACTATCCGAGGTGCATGCACTATCTTTTCGCTTAAATTTCAAAGGTAACATTGAAGTGATTAATCCAAACAGCGATAAGGACAAAAAGTTTAGAATTTTTTCTGACGAAACTATTGAGGAAATAAAAGAAGCGGTTAGTAAAAAGCAAAATGTTTTTATTTTTTCTCTGCGCAAAGGATTGGCGACAATGACCGTCTGCCGAGATTGCGCTACTCCGGTAATGTGTGACAATTGCTCATCCCCTGTCGTCTTATATTTATCCCGTGATGGTAAGAAAAGAATGTTTGTCTGCAACCGTTGTGGTACCGAGAAAAGCCCAGAAACAAAATGCGCCAATTGCGATAGCTGGAACTTGATGCCCCTAGGAATCGGCACGGATACTGTAGAGGAAGAAATCAAAAAATTATTGCCAAAAATTAAGACTTTTAAAATAGATAAGGAATCTGCCAAGACAGAAAAGGGCGCAGAAAAAATCATCAAAGATTTCACCGAAAGTAATGGCTCAATCTTAATAGGTACGGAGATGGCATTTTTTTATTTGAAAGATAAAGTGCCACTTTCCATCATTGCCTCTTTTGACTCTCTTTGGAGCATACCGAATTTTAAAATGAGTGAGAAAATTTTGCATATAATTTTTTCCACGATTTCACTTACAGAAAAAAAAATAATTATCCAAACTAAAAATACAGACGACCCGGCTATAAAAGCAATTGTTAATGAAAACCTGCTTGGCTTTGTACGCGAAGAATTGAAAGATCGTAAAGACCTTGGCTACCCTCCATTTGAAAGGTTTATAAAAATATCGCACTTGGGAGGGAGTGAAGAAACAGCAAAAGCGAAAAAGGGATTGGCAGAAGTATTCAAAGAATACAAACCCGAAATTTTTAGCGGATTTGTGGCCAAGCTAAAAGGCAAATACGCCACCAACGCTCTTATCAAGCTCCCTCCCGAAAAATGGTCTTTTCCCGAGCTTCACAAGGGAGGCTCTATAAACATGATACTTCTCCAAAAACTTTCCTCCCTTCCACCAACATTCTCCATAAACGTAGACCCCGAGGATTTGCTATAGAGGTTAAATTTGCTTGTTCTATAATAGATTCTTATATTGCCCCAATCCAGGAATTACAATTTGGAGTCCCCCCTGTGGTATTAAAATAACTATAAGCCCAACCATTTGAACTCCAATAGTACCACGAACCACCCGACCACATATATGACGAACCATTACCATTACAACCAAAACCTTGTACAAAACCTTGCAACTGTCCTGACCCCACTTGCCCTATTTCTGAGAATGCCCGTGTCATAGACTTTCCTGATTTAGCAGATTCAAAATCTTTATAAGTAGCACTGTTCAGCGCTTTTATTATTGCTGTTGCTGTCTCATTGGGAGGAGTTAAAATTTTACCAGATGCATCTAGCGATTCTGGAGATGATGCAGGTGCTGCCGGTGTTGCTGTATTAGGCTCACAAACACCATTAACCATAGTTCCCCAATAGAAACCACTTCCATTGTTGCCTTCACAGATTCCTCCATTCATAGAATTTGGAGTCGTACTTTGAAGACCAGTGATAGCCTCGCCTTTTTGACCATTAAAACTACCTAAATAGAACGCACCGATTACTAGTACTGCCACCCCTAACACAACCCATGTTTTATTAGTATTTTGCATAAATCATACATTTAACTATTGTTGATAATATTTTAATTATGCCCTCCTCGTAACAACTTGGCAAGCAAGAGTGTTGATAACAAAATGTAGGATTTAAAAGCAATTTGCAAAAATATTTTTTTCTGTTATGATAGCGGAATGGCAAAACCGATTATCGTAGTGCATAAAAATCCTAATGAAAACAACGCGAGCGTATTGCGCCGTTTTTCGCGCAAAATTATGGAATCCGGCATTATCTATAAAGTCAAAAAAGCTCGTTATAATGAACGCAAGGAATCAAAGCTCAAAGTAAAAGCCGCCACCTTAAAACGCATTGCCAAGAGAAAAGTAAACGACAGGATGCGAAAAATGGGCAAACTCGTAGGCCGAAAATAAAAATAGAATAAGATGAGTGCTAATTTCTCTATATTGAATTTAACCCGAGGCAAACTCCCAAGTTTGCCTTTTGACGTTCTAAAAGAGGACATCCTAGGTAAGTCCTACGATCTTTCCCTAGTTTTTATTGACGCTAAAAAATCCCAGGAATTAAACCGCGCCTACCGAAAAAAAAATAAGCCTGCCAATGTCCTCTCCTTCCCGCTGTCTAAAAAAGAAGGAGAGATTTTCATCTGCCCCAAGATGGCCAAAAAGCAAGCGCCTGATTACAATAAAACTTGGCAAGAATTCATATTTTTCCTAGTTATCCACGGAATGCTTCATTTGAAAGGAATGCAACATAGTAGTAGAATGGATAAAGCGGAAAAAAAATATGTTGAGAAATATAAGAGTGGGAATAGACGTAGGCACAGCGGCGACCCGAGTCGTCGTGGCAGAGTTTTTAAAAGGAGAAAAAATCCCTAAAATTTTGGGTACTGGTTGGAGCGTATCTCATGGCATCCGCCACGGATATGTTTTTAAATTTGAGGACGCGGTAAAGAGCATCAAAAAAGCGGTGGCCGAAGCGGAAAATAGCTCTGGTGTAAAAATAAAACGGGCGGTAGTTTCAATCGGTGGAATCACACTTTCTTCTCAGATCTGCCTAGGCACCACGGTGATTTCCAGGGCGGACAGTGAAGTGACATCGCTAGACATTAATAAGGCCATCAAGGAAAGCGAAAAAAATTTAAATTTAGGAAATAAAAAAATAATTCACATCTTCCCTGTCTCCTATAAGTTGGACGACAAGGAAGTGCTGGGGCGGCCGGAAGGACAACGAGGCCTGAAACTTGAAGTGAGAACTCTTTTTGTCACTGTCTCCTCTCAGCATTTAGACGATCTTCTTGGCGCGATAGCAGAGGCCGGAGTAGAGCCAATAAACGAAATTGCTTCACCTATTGCTGCTGCCGAGATAGCCCTTGGAGAGAAGCAGAAAATGGTGGGTTGCGCATTGGTGAATATTGGAGCTGAGACAGTGTCCATGGCGGTGTTTGAGGATGGCATGCCTATCTACGTACACGCCTTCAATATTGGCTCTACTGATATTACGAACGACATCGCTCTCGGTCTAAAAATTCCACTTGAAGAAGCAGAAAGCCTAAAATTAGGAGGAACACCAGATAAGTACTCAAAGAAAAAACTGGACGAAATTATTGATGCAAGATTCGGCGACATTTTTGAATATGTTGAAAACGATTTAAAGAAAATAAAAAGAAATGAGCTTCTGCCGGCAGGAATAATTTTTATCGGAGCCGGATCTGCCTACTCACCACTTGAAAAAATATCCAAGGAAACTTTAAATCTTCCATCAAAAATTGGCGCATCGGAAATGTTTGGCAACGCAAAGACAAAACTTCGCGACCCAGCCTGGTTCACAGCCCTCGGCCTCTGCCTTGTGAGTAATGATTCAGCGAGCATCGGTTCACCGGACAACCTTCCAGGCTTCTTAAAAGATATAAAAAACGGCTTGAAATCAATGTTCAAACAGCTGAAACCCTAAATTTGCTTTTTTTATTTTTAAGGATAATATAGGGGTATGCCAAAAGTATACCCAGAAATAGAGAGCTTCGCCCGCATCAAAGTCATTGGGGTCGGCGGTTCCGGCAAAAATGCCTTGAATCATATGATTACTTCCCGGGTAAAGGGAGTAGAGTTTATCGCAATGAATACTGATACCCAGGATCTGCACCATTCCTTAGCTCCCAAGAAATTGCATATTGGGAAAAATCTTACTAAGGGCCTAGGGGCCGGAATGAATCCAGAACTCGGTAAAAAAGCTGCCGAGGAAACCAAGACGGAAATCCAGGATATGCTCAAAGGCGCAGATATGGCCTTCATTGCTTGCGGGATGGGCGGGGGCACCGGCACTGGCGCGGCGCCAATTGTCGCAAGAGCGGCCAAGGAACAAGATATTTTGACCGTAGCTGTGGTCACCAGACCTTTTTTCTTTGAAGGAAATCAGCGAATGAAAATTGCGGAAAAAGGCATTGAAGAACTTTCAAAAGAAGTGGATGCGATAATCGTAATCCCAAACGACAAACTGCTCGCCATGGCGGACAAAAATACCGCTTTCAAAGATGCTTTCGCTACTTGCGATGAAGTATTGCGCCAAGCTGTGGAAGGAATTTCGGACCTTATCACCACCCCAGGAGTTATCAATGTGGACTTTGCAGATATCCGCGCGGTAATGCAGGATGCTGGGAGCGCTCTTATGGGCATCGGTTCGGCCTCCGGTGAAAAACGGGCCGAAAAAGCCGCCTTTATGGCAATTAACTCCCCTCTCCTTGAAGTTTCAATCCACGGCGCAAAGGGAGTTCTCTTTGCTATTTCTGGAGGAGACGACCTGACTATTCACGAAATACAAGATGCGGCAAAAATAATCACTGAGTCCATAGATAAGGACGCCAAGGTAATATTTGGTACTATTCGCGATGAAAAATTGAAAAAAGGAGAAGTAAAAGTGACTGTCATTGCAACCAGCTTCCCAGCGGACGCACCACGCAAGAGCCTTTTTGGAATTAGTGGTAAAGAAGAGAAAACAACTACCCAAAAGAAAGAAATACACAACACCATAGCCAGC
Source organism: Candidatus Nomurabacteria bacterium (assembly GCA_023267515.1). Classification (GTDB taxonomy): domain Bacteria; phylum Patescibacteriota; class Minisyncoccia; order Phycocordibacterales; family UBA9973; genus UBA9973. Next base: position 6,153 of record JAHFNF010000003.1, read on the forward strand.
GTAAATACAGAGCAGAATGATTTTCCTAAAAAAGCTGAAAAGAAAGAACCAGTGCCAGTAACCTCAAAAGAAGAAGAAATAATTATTGACGATGCGGATGACTGGAGCGCTGTTCCAGCATTCTTCCGAAGAAATAAGAAATAGTATAAGATAGATAGATGATCTATGATTTGATAATTTTAGGCGGAGGGCCTTCCGGTACGGCGGCTGCTATTTACGCTGCTAGAAAGAGGCTTTCCACTCTTTTTATCACTGCTGAATGGGGCGGACAATCTACGGTATCGGAAAAAATCTACAACTGGGTAGGCACGCCGGAAATCGGAGGGATGGAGCTCGGCACCGCGTTTAAGACTCATGTCCTTGCTAATACCGGCGAGAAACAAACTCTCTTTGTAAAAGAAGGAGAAAAAGCCATCACCGTTTCTAAAAACGCCGAGCTTTTTGAAGTAACTACAGAAAGCGGAGAAAAATTCCAAAGTAAAACTATTTTGATAACGACCGGAAGCGGACGAAAAAAACTCATCGCTAAAAATGCGGACAAATTTGAAAATAAAGGTATCACCTATTGCGCCTCTTGTGATGGGCCGCTCTTTGCTGACCAAGACGTCGTGGTCATCGGCGGAGGCAATGCCGGTTTTGAATCCGCCGCTCAGCTCCTAGCCTATGCTAAATCCGTCACCTTACTTCATCGTAGCGCGGAATTTAAAGCAGACGCAGTGACAATTGAAAAAGTGCTTTCCCACCCAAATATCAAAGCAGTAAAAAATGTAGATATTTTAGAAGTAAAGGGAGATAAGTTTGTGGAGGGACTAGTTTACAAAGACAAAACTACCGGCGCCGAGACGACACTAAACGTCAGCGGTATTTTCGTAGAAATAGGACAAATACCTAATACCGACTTGGTGAAAGACTTGGTAGAGCTGGATGAAATAAAAAGAATAAAGATAGACGCTTGGAACAATCGTACCTCGGTCCCAGGCATCTGGGCGGCGGGCGATTGCACCAATGTCCTCTACCACCAAAACAACATCGCCGCTGGCGACGGCGTCCGCGCGTTGGAGGATATATATTTGTTCCTGCGCGCTAAATAAATATTGGAAGCGTGGCTGAGTGGTTGAAGGCACTGGTTTCGAAAACCAGCATCGGGGAAACCTGATCGTGAGTTCAAATCTCACCGCTTCCGCAAATTACTTGACTTTCTTAGGTTTATACACTAATCTAGCACTTGGGTTAAGTTCTTTCTCAGCATTTAGAAGTTTGAATTGATTTTTAATGTCTTGGAAGCGTTACTGGTTAGTTTTTGATTTCTTTTGTTTTGCATTTAATTTTTTGGTTTATATGTTTTACATATTCTGGAAAAGAGCTTAACCCTCTTTAAAAACGACTATATAAATCAACTATATAGACATGAAAACACGTTGGCGTTCTTTGATTTATTAACAATTGCGTATTACTTAAGCATTAAACCTCATTCACTATGATTATCGGTGAGTGAGGTTTTTTTATTTCGTTTTCTTTTTTAAGGAGGACACACGCTTAATAGCATCACTGCCAAATTTGGCCCGGATTTTATCGGCTGTTTCTTCAATAATATTATTTTTAAAAATTTTTTCTTGTTTGCCAAATAGATCCAGGGGAACACTCTCTTCTTTTGTCAGGTTATGCAATATTACCCCCGTGGAGCGAATCCTTTGCCTCTTTGGCAGAAGTTTAGAAAATTTTTGTTCAAGAGCGCTTAAAATCATTCCTGGATCAGTAGTATAAAAAGAAAGCCTCACTTCATCTATGTGATATTTATATTCACTTGTTTTAACAAAAAAAGATACCTTGTTGGAGACAAGATGAAGCGCCCGGGCATTCTCGCAGGCACTCTCCGCATTCTCCGCAATCTCCCGCCAGATAATTTTTTGGTCCGTAGTGGCCGGGTGAAAAGTGGCAGTGGATTGGATGGACTTTTGATCTCGCGGATCAATATTATTTTCCACTTCCATTATATTCTCCCCAGAGAGTTCCTTTTTTAAAACTAGAAGTGGCCGGGAAAATCTTTTTTCTATAACTTCATCTTCGTATTTCACAAAATCATACGCATTTTTCATCCCGAGTCTTTGTAAGCCAGGGACAGTCTGCCGGCCGATGCCCCAAATATCATCTATTGGGGTTGATTTCAAAGCACGTATTTCGTCATCCTTTGTAAGTAGGATGACTACCCCACCTGGCTTTTCTAACTTTGAAGCCTGCTTGGCGAGAGCTTTTGTTCGGGCTAGACCCAAAGAATAAGTGACATGCAAAGTCTTCTCTATTTCGTTTTTTAATTCGGTCATAAATTTTTCCTCTCCGCCAAAATATTTTATTTCCGAAGGTTCCACTAAGGCAAAACATTCATCAATACTATACCCCTCCAAAATGCCGACATAAGACAAAAGAATTTGATGCATCCTTTCTTTTATATCATTGTAAAGCTCAAAATTGTGCGGGAGGATTACAACCGAGGGATATAACTTCTTTATTTGAAACACCGGCATCCCCCGCGTCACCCCGAGCTTCTTGGCCTCCGGACTCATCGCCACAGCGATGCCTCTGTCCCCGCCTACAATCACCGGCTTGCCCCGTAACTCCGGCCTTACTGATAGTTCGCAGGCCACAAAGAAAGAATCTCCGTCAGCATGTAGAAAAAGGTTTTTTAAATTATTATCCACTTACCCATTGTATAACAATTAACCACTCATAAAACTTGCGAAATATTGGGTCTGTGTTATTATGGCACTCATAACCAGTTCCTCCCGGGACATAAAAAATAAAAAAATGCCAGACAAACTTTCTCTTAAGGTAATGGTTCTGATAGCTACATCAAATCATGCCGAATGGGTAGAGTATATGAATAATACTCACATCCCAATTGTAATCAACAATGGTTACGCAACCTATGCAAAAATCTTCCCGACTACCCCGAGCAAAGATTGGCCGGACGAAGATTTAAACAATCGCATTGCTCAAAAACTAATCCTGGACTTTACCACGACTGAGGAAAGGGATAAATACATAAAAGAGCAATTGCCAATCTTGGACGCACTGTACTACCAAATGTCCTGGAATGTACAGACAAAAACCTCCACAGTATTTGAAGGACCATTTTAAAAAACGCTGTCAACAACAGTAAGTAAAAGACAAAAACTGTCGTGGTGCGGCTACATGACAGTCCCCCTCTAGATCGTATCTGGCGGGGGTTTCTTATTTTTTGACTTAATTTTTTTATGATACAATGCGTTTAATAACTTGTTGTTTTGAAAGCTGAGACGTTTTCATGTTCGGCAACAAGCTCCTCCTGTGTCCTATTTATTAAAACGGGTAAATAGGCACAGGAGTTTTTTTTGCGATTTTTCTGAAAATAATATAGTATTTATAAGCATTAACGGCCCTATCGTCTAACGGTTAGGACATCGGCTTTTCAAGCCGGTAATCCGGGTTCGATTCCCGGTAGGGTCACCGCCACAAAATTAAGCTCTTGTCAAGAGCGTTTCTTTTGGGCGGTGACCCTAAGTAAGTAAAATGTTTTACTTACGTCCGGGAAGCGAAAAGCTTTTCGTTAAATATGAGCACTTGTGCGAAGATTTCGAAAAGGTATACTGTTCCCGTAGGGAAAGATTACCCCGGTAGGGTTTTATATTTAGCAACTTGTGACCACATAGATTAGCACGCAAGGCGTTCAAAATGCTACAATAATTTTATGGATATAAAAATAATCCTTGGTGCGACTGCAGCACTTCTTGTTATTGTAAGCTCCTTTCTATACATAAAAGACATTTTTCGGGGAAACACAAAGCCTCACACATATACTTGGCTTATTTGGTCTATTGTTACGACGATTGCTTTTTTTGGACAATGGGTTTCCGGTGGTGGACCTGGATCTTGGGCAACGGGAGTTGCAGCAATTGTAACTATTTTCACTCTAATTCTTTCCTTACGGGGTGGTTATGGTACAAAAGATATTACAAATTTTGATAAGATATGTTTAACTTTAGCCCTGGTATCAATATTGCCCTGGCTTTTAGCTAAAAGTGTACTGTGGTCAGTAATTCTAGCAACTATTATTGACTTAATAGCATTCTTTCCGACAATGCGGAAAACATGGTACGCACCTCATAGTGAATCACTAGGGTCTATGTATGTTGATGCAATCAAACATTCCTTATCAATGTTTTCGATGGGTAGTTATTCCTTAATTAACTTGATATACCCTGCTTCCGTTTTAATAACAAAATTCATTATAATCGGAGAAATAGTTTTTTTACGAAAATTTAGAAAAGTTAACAATACATCACCGCATGTCTAATAAAAAAATCACCACCGGCTGTCCTCACCGTTGAAACGATAGTATAATAACCAATATGGAAGGGAAAACTAAAAATATATACGAGCATAAGGACGAACCACTAAATGAAATCGCCAAAAAGGTAAACGCTTTTCTTGATCCTATTTTTGAAAAGCAATTTGATTTGAAAACGAGAAAGGCTTATCTCCTCGCAAACAAAGAGTATTTAGATGAGCAGAAACAAAAAATTTTAGAAAGAGCAAAAAACCTGGGGTTCGAAGGAAAAGGTATCCTGGACCAAAAAACTGCGCAAGACTACATTGATGCACATAATGAATTTGAAAAAGGTAAAAAAATATTGGAAGAAACAAGACCAGACGCTGCACTGGATTTTAATTTAGATAAGGAGATTAGAAAATACGACAAAGATGGTCGTCTTGAGAAAAAAATTGCAGAAGTTTATGGCATTAGTAACATCAAACCAAAAGTTCGAAAATGGGATTATTTTTTAATTTTATTAAGTGCAGCTTTGAGAGCAGATCCCTTTTTATGGGATCAACTGAAAGAGAAATCAGAAAAATAACATAGTATTTGACTTTTTTAGTAAAAAATGCTATTATTTCAGTAATGGTTCGTTCTTTGACTTTTGGTTTTGATCGTCATTGTTAGGTTTTCCCTGCCCCCAAAGGAGGTGTGGAAAACCTAATAATTTCACAATCACTAAACCAAACAAATAAATATGAAAAATCTAAAAGTAAGCGCACTGGCCTCATTGTTACTCGTAGCAATCCTTGCCAACGCTCAAAAAGACTCCAAGAAAAAAACTTTCCAACAGATTCAAGGCGGGGCAATAGTTGCCACATTCGCTGGCACTGCATTTGAGGGAAATGAAAAACCGTTTGATGTATCTACCCTTTTGCTCGCAAACATTGGAACTATGACGCCAAAGACCTATCACAATCTCAATTACAATTTTGCCGGAAACTCAATTGTCTTTGTGAATGGGTACATCCTGCCAAAGAATTGGGACACCTACGTTGTCTATGCCCACGGGTTGAGCGATGACCATCAGTACCTGGCGATTGCCTTTGAAAAAATGGTAAATGCAAGTGGTGTAAACTGCTTTCTGACCTGCGAATTCGGCACGGATTTGAAAGGGAAAAAAGAGTTGTCTCTCGGTGTGCTTATGAGCGTGCAAAACATTTTCTGGAAAAGAAAATAACGGCCCCAGAACCGTAATATAAAAACATCCTCGTAATTATGAGGATGTTTTTTTATTTTAAGGTATAATCCGTAGTGTGAATAAAAGAGCCTTGTATTGCTTGGTAGTGATCGCTGTCATTTTTGGTAACAGCTGTTTATTTACGAGCAGGGCTCTTGCTGAAAGTAATAGCTTAGAGCTTTATTCCGGCCCAATCCGACATATTTTTTTTCATAGTTTGATTATCTACCCCGAAAAAGCAAAGTCTGACGTAAAAAACGCGGATGGCTATAAAAATAATATGATCACAGTAAAACAATTCAAGACTATCCTCGGAGAGCTTTACGCTAATAATTTTATTTTGATTGACTCTCAAAGCCTTTATTCATTCAATGCAGATGGAAAGCTAAAACGGAACACCCTCTATCTACCGAAGGGTAAAAAACCTTTGATTCTATCACTGGACGACCTAAGCTACTATTCTTATATGCGAAATGGCGGTTTTGCTCACAGGCTCGTGCTAGATGGAGACATAGTAAAAACAGAAGTGATTATTCCGGATGGAAATAAAATAATTACCGACGATGGCGACGTAGTGCCGATAGTGGACGCATTTGTAAAAGAGCACCCGGACTTTTCACAAAATAACGCAAAAGGAATTATCGGGGTTACTGGGTTTCAGGGTATTTTAGGTTACCGCACTCAACTAAAAAGCACGAAAAGGGACGCGGACATAAAGGCGGTCCTGCCAGTAGTGGAATCCCTAAAAAAATCAGGTTGGATATTTGCCAATCACAGCTTTTCGCACGACAAAATATTTTTAACGGACAAAATCTCTTCCCTCCAACTAGCGGACGATATTTCTCGCTGGAAAAGCCAAGTGGAACCTCTGGTTGGTCCCACAAATATCTTTATCGGTCCCTTTGGAGAAGTTTTTAAAGAAGGAGATCCTAGAAGAAAAGAGCTTATTGACGCGGGTTTTAATGTCTTATATGGAGTAGGAATGGATGGCTATACAAAATTTTTTGACAATCACTTTGTGATGAACCGGGCAGATATTGACGGTTACCGCCTCTCCCACAACCCAAAAACTCTTTATAAATTATTTGGCATTGTGCAGAATTAATTTTTTATATACTACCTCGTTCTGGATATAAAAGGTACTAAAAGAAATCCCCGGACAATTCACAATAAATTGTGATAATCCGGGGATTTAATTTTGCTCATAATAGCCTTTGTGCTTATTGTAAGCAAAAACAAAAAACAACAAGCTGGCCGCAGTAGCAAAACCAATGATACAGCCAAAAATAAAGAAATTCATTTTAACCTCATCTGAATACGAATCTCTGGATAAGATTACCTTTACAGTTAAAATATAAGTTATTAGAAAAATAGCGCAGGAAAAGAAAACTCTTTGCGCTTTTCTTAAAAGAGATAAGGAGTTGGGAGTTTTCATAACTTTAAGTTTTTATATTGTTAGACTCATATGTGGAGAACTATCGTTGTCTCATTTATATTACCACTAATAACCAAGCAAATATAGAGTGGAAATTATTTTATTTAAGCGTATAATCCTCAAACATGTCTAATACAGGAAAAACAAAAATAGTAATCCTAGCGGCCGGGCACGGTAAAAGAATGCAGAGCGAGTTACCGAAAGTGCTTTTGCAAGTGAAGGGAAAATCAATGGTAAGTATGTTGCTTAAAAATGTGCAGGATTCCAAGGTGGACGAAAGACCTGTCATTATAGTAGGACAAAAAAAAGAGCAGGTAATGGCGGAATTGGGTGACAAATATGACTATGCTATCCAAGATGAACAGCTTGGCACAGGGCACGCAGTAATGTGCGCAAAAGACTATTTAAAAAATGCCGAGCAAGTAATTGTCCTTTACGGTGACCAGCCCTTTACGAGCGCAAAGACAATAAGAGAATTAACGCATATTCACTCAAAATCCAGCAAGAACATTACAATGGCGACTGTGAGAGTGCTAGATTTTTTAGACTGGCGCGCCTGCTTTGCAAATTTTTCAAGAGTCATTAGAGGTCAAAATGGGAAAATAATAAAGACCGTGGAAAATAAGGACGCAACGGAGGAAGAAAAAAAGATAACCGAGGTTAATCCCTGTTATTTTTGCTTTGACGCAGACTGGCTCTGGGAAAACTTGGAAAAGGTAAAAAACAATAATACGCAAAAAGAATACTACCTTACTGACTTGATAAAGATCGCCACTGAGGAAAAAATTGAAATTGAATCCATAGAAATTGACCCTCACGAGGCTCTCGGCGCAAATAGTAAAGAAGAGCTTGAAGTATTGGAAAGATTTGCACCTAATATTTAATTTTTAACGTATAATAACTGTATGCAAAACCCATTTCAAAATGCGATGCACCAACTTGATAAAGTCGTAGAGGTAACGAAAGGAAAATTCGGTGCTGTATTTATTTCAAGGCTTCGCCAGCCAGACCGAGACATTAGAATCTCTATTCCAGTAAAGATGGACGACGGCCGAATGGAAATATTTGAAGGCTACCGCGTGGAATACAACAATGCGCTCGGGCCATACAAAGGGGGTATCCGCTACCACCACGATACTGAGATAAACGAAGTAAAGGCACTTGCTTTTTGGATGGCTATTAAATGCGCTGTAGCAGGCATT
>JAHFNF010000003.1:14330-21373 GCA_023267515.1 Candidatus Nomurabacteria bacterium
ATTCCGATGGGTGGAGGCAAAGGTGGCATTACCGTGGACCCAAAAATTTTATCTAAAGGAGAACTCGAACGGCTTTCCCGCGGGTGGATACAAAAGCTGTCAGACATTTTAGGACCTCATAAAGATGTGCCAGCGCCAGATGTAAATACCACCCCAGAGATTATGGCTTGGATGGTAGACGAGTACGAAAAAATAACTGGGGACAAAACTGGCGCAGTGATTACAGGCAAGCCATTGGAAAAAGGCGGCTCCGCAGGGCGCGGACCAGCGACAGGGCTCGGAGGGTTTTATGTATTTCAAGCACTGCAAAAGGATTTAAATCTAGCGGAGAAATGCAAAATTGCTATTCAAGGATTTGGTAATGTTGGGTCTAATGCCGCTGAAATTTTTACTGAAAATGGACACACTGTGGTCGCAATTTCAGATTCAAAAGGCGGAATATATAAAGCAGATGGTATTGATATCAAACAACTTATAGAATATAAAAAGAAAACCGGTTTTCTTTTTGACTTCCCTGGAAGTAGCATCATCACAAATGAAGCCTTGCTTGAAGTAGATTGCGACCTATTAATCCCAGCTGCTTTTGAAAACCAAATCACTGAGGAAAATGCTGGTAAAATCAAAGCCAAAGCTATTATGGAGCTTGCGAACGGTCCTGTGACCCCAGAAGCGGATGAAATATTGTTTAAAAAAGGTGTGCCTATCGTACCAGACGTCTTGGCCAATTCAGGTGGCGTGACCGTCTCTTATTTTGAGTGGGATCAGAACCTCAAAGGCGAACATTGGTCTGAGCAAGAAGTGTTTAATAAATTGAAACCAATGATGGAGGACTCAGCTAAAAAAATACTCGCAAAATCAAAAGAATTTACCACCGACCTCCGCCGTGGCGCTTTCATCCTGGCATTGGAACGGATACAAGAGAAAACTAATTAATTTTTTATGCCACCAGAAAATCAACAAGCGAATCCTAGTACTGCTACTAATAGTGATAATACCTCTGTCCCCTTGATCCCAGAGAATCCATTTATTGCAAAGCATGCTGAGCTCGAAAAAAAGTTTGAGGAATTGTCCCAAAAATTAGACAAGACGAGTGATCGCGAAAATGAGCTGACAGAACGTTTTTCTATATTCCTCAATCTAGCCAGCGAGTTTCAAAAAAAAGTAGACGATAAAACTATTGACGCGCAGGAATCAATCATCTGGAATGACAAGCTCAATAAAGCTAACCATATTCTAGATATGATAGTTGACCAAAACGAGCTGGATGACAAGGAGTGGAAGCATCTAATGGACACAATGGAAGAAGTAATCAAGCAGGAGACTGATATTGAGATTGCACTAGGCTGGATAAAGCCATAAAAAGAATAGATTGTTTTTCGGTTATATTTCTTGTAGTATATGGCTTGCGCGCGGTTAGCTCAGTTGGTAGAGCGTGTCTTTGACGTAGACAAGGTCACAGGTTCGATCCCTGTATCGCGCACATGAAAATATTGGCGATAGAAACATCTTGCGACGAAACAGGAATATGTATATTGGAAGTAAAAGGAAAGACAAATCCTGTTTTTGAAGTGCTGGCAGATAGTCTTTCCTCGCAAACAAAAATACACGCACTGTATGGCGGAGTGCATCCTTCTATGGCAAAGCGTGAGCATATAAAAAATTTACCGATACTACTAGAAAAAACTTTAAATAAAGCGAACTTATTGAAAACTGATTTAATCGTTGTCACTTCCGGCCCAGGCCTTGAGCCAGCCCTTTGGACAGGAATAGTTTTTGCAGAAGAGCTTGGTAAAAAATGGAAAGTGCCAGTAATACCAGTAAACCATATGGAAGGCCACGTGCTATCTGTGTTTGCAAAAAATAAAGGAAAATTTAAAATACCTAAACTTCAATTCCCTGTTCTTTCTCTGCTTGTCTCTGGCGGACATACTGAATTAGTTTTAATGGAAAGCTGGCTCCAATATAAAATTATTGGGCAGACGGTGGATGATGCTGCCGGCGAAGCTTTTGATAAAGTAGCGAGAATGCTCGCTCTTCCCTACCCCGGCGGACCACAAATCTCAAAAATGGCTGAAAAAGCTCGGAAGAGAAAAATAAAATATGATTTTATATTACCAAGACCAATGTTAAAAATAAAAAATTACAACTTTTCTTTTTCGGGGTTAAAGACAGCGGTGCTCTATTTGATCAGAGATATTGGGAAGTTGAATGACAAAATAAAAATGGCAATAGCGAAAGAATTTGAGGATTCGGTGGTGGAAGTTTTAACCACAAAAACTATGAGTGCAGTAGAAAAATACGGAGTAAAAACTCTTATAGTCGCCGGCGGAGTATCGGCCAATAAGCAATTGAAGAAAATCTTTACAAAGAAAGCAAAAAATGAAAAAATTAAACTCCTCTTCCCTGGCAAAAAGCTCTCCACAGACAACGCTGTGATGATAGGGGTAGCTGGCTATTTTAGGCGGAAAACAAAGCATAAAGCGATAAAAGCCAATGGCGGACTTTCCCTTTAAATGATATTATTTACGTATGGCGATAGACGAGAAACTGCTAAAACCTTACGACCCTAGCACAACTGAACAAAAAATATACCGGCTCTGGGAAGAGAGCGGTTTTTTTAATCCGGACAACTTGCCTAATAATCCAAGGGAACCATTTAGTATTATTATGCCCCCGCCAAATGCAAATGGACGTTTACATGCCGGTCATGCCCTTTTTGTGACATTGCAAGATATTATGACTCGTTATCACCGTATGCGCGGACAAAAATCTCTGTGGGTACCTGGATTTGACCATGCCGGATTTGAAACCCAAATTGTTTACGAGCGTAAACTAGAAAAAGAAGGTCGCTCACGTTTTGAGATGAAACCAGAAGATTTGTATAGAGAAATATATGACTTTACGATTGAGAATAAAAAATATATGCAGGACGATATCCGCCGGCTGGGTGCTTCTTGTGACTGGTCACGCGAAAAATTTACACTTGACCCAGAAATTGTAAAAACTGTCCAGCAAACTTTTGACAAAATGTTTAAGGACGACCTTATTTATAGGGGCGATCGCATTGTAAATTGGTGCGCAAAACACCAGACTTCCCTTTCAGACGTTGAAACAGAATTTGAAGAAAGAACAGAACCATTTTACTACCTACAATATGGGCCCTTTGTTATCGGAACGTCTAGACCAGAAACAAAGTTTGGAGATAAATATGTGGTGATGCACCCGAATGATAAAAGATACGCTAAATATAAACAGGGAGATAAAATTGATCTTGAATGGATTAATGGCCCGATTACCGCGACTGTAATAAAAGACGAGTCTGTAGATATGGAATTCGGCACCGGAGTTATGACGATAACCCCTTGGCACTCAAAAGAGGACTTTGAAATCGCCGAAAGACACAAATTGGAAAAAGAACAAATCATAGATTGGAAAGGAAAATTACTTCCTATCGCCGGAGAGTTTGCGGATATTCATATTTCAAAAGCCCGCCATATGATTACGGAAAAATTAAAAGAAAAAAACTTGCTCTTAAAAATTGACGAACATTACAAGCATAATGTAAAAGTATGCTTTAAATGCAACACTATTATTGAACCGCAAATTAAGGACCAGTGGTTCGTCAAAATGCGTCCCCTAGCAGACCGAGCGCTGGATGCAGTAAATAGTGGAAAAATAAAATTTTATCCAGATAATTATGAAAAAATCTTTCGGTATTGGATGGAAAATACTATTGATTGGAATATCTCACGTCAAATTATTTGGGGCATTCCGATACCCGCCAAAATATGTGAATCTTGTAAAAGAGGATACTCTGACCTGGATGATAAAATGACCACCTGTGAATGCGGAGGCATTTTGCGAAAAGACACCGACACTTTTGACACTTGGTTCTCTTCTGGACAATGGACTCTACTGGCGCTCGGATATCCAAAATCAAAGGATCTTGATATTTATCATCCGACTAGCGTGATGGAGACAGGACATGATTTAATTTTCAAGTGGATTCCGAGAATGGTGATTTTTGCATTATATCTGCGTGAGGAAGTCGCATTTAAAAACGTATATTTGCACGGATTGGTAAATGATGAGAAAGGAGAAAAAATGAGTAAATCAAAAGGCAACGTGGTAAACCCGATAGCCCTCATAGATACATTTGGGACAGACGCCTTGCGTATTGCGCTTGTCGTCGGCAATACACCCGGAACAGATCTATCCCTATCACGAGACAAAATAAAAGGTTATAAAAATTTTGCCAATAAAATATGGAATATTACCCGCTTTGTACAAGAGAACGCACAAGAAGGAAATTCTTCAACGAGTGAATTAATGGAGGAATTTAAAAAAATTGCCGAAGACATCACGACAGATATGGAAAACTACCGCTTCCACTTAGCGAGTGAAAAAATATACCAATATATCTGGCACCGTTTTGCGGACGAAATAATAGAAGAGAGTAAAAAAAATGACGAAAAAGGAGAACAGACGAAAAAAATCCTTTTACCAATCTGGCAAGAGTGTTTAAAAATATTGCATCCTTTTATGCCATTCGTCACCGAGGAAATTTGGCAGATTATAAACCCTGGTAAATTATTAATGATAGAGAGTTGGCCCATAAATGATTAGCGACCCTAAAATTATCGGATTGGCACTTCTCGGCGGTGTAGCCCCAGCTTTGATTTGGCTTTGGTTTTGGCTCCGCGAGGACGAAGAAAGACCGGAACCAAAAGGTCTAATACTGATGTGCTTTTTGCTCGGTATGGCCGCGGTCATTTTTATCCTTCCAGTGGAAAAGTTAATCCAGACGGCCATAAGCTCCCAGGTGTGGCAAATTGTATCTTGGGCCGGCGCCGAGGAAATCATTAAATATTTAGCAGTCATTGTCTTACTGTCCAAGTTAAACCGTATTAAGTACCCTATTGACTGGCCTATTTACCTCATTACCGCCTCGCTCGGCTTTGCCGCTATGGAAAATACTTTTTTCCTCCTAAAACCACTGTCCTTGGACCACTCCACGGTCAGTATCTTGACCAGCCAATTGCGATTTTTAGGGTCCACCTTGCTACACGCTGTCTCATCAGGGCTTATAGGCATATGTCTTGGCTTATCCTTTTATATGAGGAAGATAGATAGAAAATTCTACCTTTTGATTGGTTTATCTATGGCTATTGCCTTGCATAGTTCCTTTAATTTTTTTATAATGGACAGAGGAGGAAATAACTTTTTAAGTGTTTTTGGATTCTTATGGGTCGTGACCATTATCAACTTACTACTTTTAGAAAAATTAAGAAGAATGAGCGGAGAAAACTAATCCGCGCATTATTAAAAATATGTTTAACAAAAAGAAATCATTTTTTGAAAGGCTCACCGGCAGTGTGAAAGCGGATGACTATGTGGAAGAAGGAAAAAAAATTTCTGTCCGCGGCGGATCTGATAAAAAAGACAAAGAAAATGCCGGAAACTGGGCAGAGGAAGGTGAAGAGGCTGAGCTTACAGTGGATGTATACCAGACACCGGAAGATATTATTGTGCAGACGATGGTGGCGGGAGTCCGTCCGGAAGACCTGGAAATAACGATCACCAGAGATATGATTACTATAAAAGGCAAGCGTGAAGAATCACGCACCGTGGACGAAGAAAATTATTTTACAAAAGAGTTGTACTGGGGCTCATTTTCAAGAACCGTACTCTTGCCAGAAGAAATTGATCCAGACGAAGCGGAGGCTACCGAGCGCCATGGCCTGCTCACTATTCAGCTTCCTAAAATAGACAAAGAGAAAAAGAAAAGTCTAAAAATAAAATCTATCTAATTTTTTATGCATTGTGCCTGGGGGCAGAATCGCACTGCCGACCTATCCCTCTTCAGGGGAGAGCTCTACTACTGAGCTACCCAGGCATTTTGTTTACTGAGGAAAAACGCTTTTTACTTTATCTAGCGCAGTCCCAGAATCTTTCATAATCTTTTGCGCTTCCGTTATATACGGTTGAATAAAATAATAGGAACCGACACTAGCAGCAATAATAATAGCCCAATAAATAACCCGCATTAAGGACGCCCATCTTTGGGAATTCCTGATATGTTTTAGCATTTTATTGTTATCCTGCGCAAGCTCAAACGTATCCTCCAACATCTTTTTTTCATCTCCGTCCATTTTTTTATATTATCACAAAACACCTTTGAAATCAAAAGTTTTCAAGGCTCACTTTATATGCTAAATTAAAAGGGTTCATTTGTCCTCGTAGTTAAATGGATATAACAGTTCCGTCCTAAGGAATAGTTGCAGGTTCGATTCCTGCCGAGGACACAAGTCAAAAAACTTTCTGTAATTTATTTAGAGTAATACGGCTTATATAATATGAAAAACAACACGAAAATAACGTTAGTATTAGTAGCAGTCGTCATTGTCGGCACTTTTGCCTATCTAAATAACGCAAAACAGCCCTTTGTGAATAGCAACCCTATTTTAATAAACGCAGATGGAATAAAAGGCTGTTACGTGGCTCACCTCTTAAAAGATGTTTATAACCTTACGATCTTATCTCAAAGTGGCGAATCTGTTTCTGGAACACTGGCTTTTAAGAATTTTGAAAAAGACAGCTCAAACGGCACATTTCAGGGTACGTTTAAAGATGGAATTCTTCAGGGAGATTACTCTTTCCAATCAGAAGGAACGAACTCTGTTATGCAAGTAATATTTAAAAAAGAAGGTTCGGACTTTATCAGAGGGTTTGGGGACACGAATGCAGATGGAACAAGTTTTGCAAATCTCAACACTATAACTTATGACTCCTCGGCTCCATTCAAACCATCAACCGAAAATTGCGTAATCTCTGTTTAATGCAAAACTGGAAAACAAAAACTCCCAATTTGGGAGTTTTTGTTTTCCTAACTTTAAGTTAACGGTTAATTGTGGCTCACAGAGCTCACACATTGACCTTGATTCTTAAATGTTGGATTGGTGAAAGTCTTCCACCCACCCGCTTTACATTGATTCTTATCTGTTGGAGATGTAACTACAACAGTATCTAATGTAAATGCTGAC
>JAHFNF010000039.1 GCA_023267515.1 Candidatus Nomurabacteria bacterium
ATAGGCTTCTGGCTGATTGGCGGCAATAACGGTGTCTCCATTTGGCAATACCTCTGTGATAATACCGTTGTTCAAATCGCTATTGAGTTGGTCGATTCTTTCTTTTATATCCGGCAATCTGGTCACGACGCTGGAAAGCACGGAAAGGGTCTCTTTATTATTTTTTATCATTTGGGTGTAGCCGACAGTCTTTTTATATTCACTTACGGCCTGCGGAGCGACGGCTGGCAAAAAGTCCGGGGTAAAGTATTGATGTATTTTATCAATATATCTGGCGAAAATAGTATCCAAGGCATTGGTCACTTCCTGCTTCTGGGAGATTGCTGCATCGGATCCAATGTGGATGGCAGTGAGAGCTTGAACATAAGCGCCGTAATATGCCGCCAGTTCGTCATCCGCATTGTTCCCTAGAATTGTTGAGACTATTCCGCCTACCAGTGCGACTCCGGCAGCCACACCCCAGCCAACTCCCGGGATTAGGGCTAATGCCGCGCCGGCTGATGCCCCGATTGTGGCGACGGTATTTGAAAGATCATCGTCCACAGTTTTTGCCACGATTTTATCTTCTTCTGCTTGCAAGGCTACTCGGGGGTCCGGGAATACAATAATCCAGTTGGTAAATGGTGCGGTTCAAATCGTCCAAGGTTCTGTCTAAGTCTTCCAATTTTAATACATATGTTCTCTGTTCGTCTATGATGCCTTGGGTCAAGTCTTTACGGATGTCAAAATCAGGATGCTCCGCGAGCCAGGTGTTTTGCAAATAGTCTGGGAAGTCAGTCTGCGTCTGGCTATCTCCCGATAAAGAATTGCCAAAATTTT
Organism: Candidatus Nomurabacteria bacterium; assembly: GCA_023267515.1. GTDB lineage: Bacteria > Patescibacteriota > Minisyncoccia > Phycocordibacterales > UBA9973 > UBA9973. Next base: position 820 of record JAHFNF010000039.1, read on the forward strand.
CTATATCAAAGAGGAATGAACCGTCGCCGCCTGTTTTGTCTGTGCCGGCGAAGTCGTCAAGGAGCGGTGTGCCAAAGTGCTCAATGGCCGCATCAGCGATAGCGGCGATGGCGTCGTTCATATCTTCCGCTTTCAAGTATTGATTGTCTGGATATTTCACTAATTTTGCTCCTGCCTCGGCGATCATTTTTCCCGGGGTGACATATTCCCATCTTTCGCATCTTCTTGGAAATGGAGGGTAGTATTGCCCAGGCACCTCATCCTTTATAAGCGGGATGCCTTTTGATAATGCTTGGTCGTCTTCTTGTCTGGTGATATCGTGGCTCGGCTTGGCGCATCTTTCTTTACCTAAAAATCCGCCCGACTGGATCAGGTCATCCCGAGTGTTTTGCGCGGTAGATTGATTTGTGCCGGCAAGCCTCTTACTAAGTTCTCCGGAGGCCAACAGTTGAAATCCGAGTGGGTTGTTTGATGGCACTTGCATCATAAAATTCCAAGCGTTCCATCCACCAGCGGAAAAGTCTGCATAAAAAGCGGTATCACAGCCGACTGGGTGCCCAGTGGAGTCTTTACATTTGGGATTTGTTTGCGAGATTAGATCGTTCAAAGAGTATCGCGCATTGTCCCTAAACTGATTTTTAAAAGCTCCTATCTGCGCTTTTATAAATTCCCTTCCGAAAGGATAGATGGTGGGGTCGTGTATTTCGGTGCCGAATTGGAGGACTTCGCGTCCGGCAATCGCCAGAAAAGTATTTTTTTCGTCTTTCAAATAAAAAGATTCGCCAAATCTTCCGCCATTGATCATATCAATCGTGGCGATAGTTAATTTTTGTAACATCAATTTTGTCACCATTCTACCGATAGCGTCTAGGCAGGTCTTGCTGTCATCAGTGGAGCCAGTACTGTTTGCCGTACCTAAAGTATTTTCTAAGATTTTATCTATTTTTTTCTCAGTTGTTGCAGGGAGGAAGACTGGTACAGCAGAGGCTTGGCTGGCGGCTTCGCCACCGGCTTGATCAAGGTTGGTACCGTCAGGCATTGGGCCAAACGGTTTGTCTCGTGTCACTGTGGTAGTTTTTTTACTGAGAATGCTTTTTATTCCGCCAAAGACACTCGCCATTCCTTTTCCTAAAAGCGCTTGGCATTTTGGTAGTTTCAAAATGACTGGCGCCAAGCCTTTTAAATAACCTTCTATCCCCGCCGATCCGCCACCAGTGCTCTGTACTGAATATTGGCCGTTTATATTATTTGAGTAGTTTTGCGCTTCTGCTTTTGGGGCGAGACCAAAGTATGGCACCAGGATCATACTGGTAATCACGAGAGAGCAAATTGAGTTTTTAAAATAGTTAGTTTTCACTTTTTATTGTTGTATTATATCACTATTTTGCGTGCTTGCGTCCCCGGTCGGACTACTTTGGGTAGCGGCACCAGGCAATGTTTTTTCCAAGTCCCCCACAGCTCCCATAAAGTCCGCGCTGTATTTCTGATATTGGGAAAGACCAGCGAGCCCTACCACCGGGTCACTCGTCATTTTCATCATATTTCGCACGGCAATGCCGGTATTGTTCGCGCTATTGGCTATACGCAGGTGGTATTCCGAGAGGGATATGGGCGCGGAGAGGGCCATAAGTTTTTTTGCAAAATCTTGGTAAGCATCGGCAATAGCGCCCAGCTTTTCACTGCCAGTTTCCTGCCCGGTGGAGGAGTAAGCGGCCAACATTTCACTCACAATATTTAGTTCGTCCCCCAAACCAGAGCTTTGTTCTGTGTCATATAGATCAACTACTGCTTCGTAGTATGCGTCTTTTTTACTTTCGTCTCCACTCTGGTCAACTTTAATATCATTTATTCCGTATTGGTCTATGATGTTTGGGTCAATGACACTTTGTCCCAATGCGTTTGAAAAATTATTTATCGTCTCGCTATCCACTTGGCCAGAATCTTTGAGCGCAGTGTAAGCGGAAAAGAAATCGTGCGCAAATCTTTCTGTTTCCGTGTGGGGAGTAGAGTCCGTGTTCTCCGCATCGGTCGGCATATTCAATTCTTCTTTTTTCTTTTTAATGTATTCCTCATCTGTCATCCCGTCAAATGTCTCTGCTTTATTTTTATCCGTGCCCCAGAGCGCTTCTTCCCAATCTGGGATGCTGTCTCCATCCGTGTCGTTTTTTACCAATTCATCAATCGTCATATCCGCTACTTTCAGGTCCCCAGGTTTGCCTCCGTCTGCGCCGACAAATTTTTGTTTATTAGCTCCGGAGAAAAATAGAAAACCTATTCCAATCACTAGGCATATGCCGATCATAACGGCAAATTTTTTGCTTGGTAAGTATTTAAGATATTTTTCGTTGATAGAAATTTTTTTCATTTTTTGCTCAATTTTTTATACACTAAGCCCTCCGGCAGCTCCGGCGCCACCACTTGTGCCAAAAAGCATTATAGTATCCAGGTTTACGGTCTGGATTTGGATCGGGTAACCTTTGTAAATGCAGATTATTGGGGTCTGACTGCCATAAAGACCCAAAATCCAATCACCAGATGAGGCTGAGCCATCACCCTTATCACTGACCCCGGCCGGAATGTAGTAACTTTTTGGGTAGCTCCCGACGATTGGATTAATTTCAATCGTTGACCCTGCCACTATGCAAGAATAGTTTTCGTCTTCAAGGTTTTGGATTTCCGTGGCCTTAGTATTTGTGACTGTTCCACCAAAAGGATTGCCAAAAGAGCTGCTCATACCGGCGAATGCCAAGACCAGCTTAGTAGAAAATAAAATTACTAAGATTATTATTCCTGTCCGTATAAAAATTTTAGACATACCTTATTATTGTATCATTTTTACTAGCGCAATCCAATCTTTTAACGCTAATTCCTCGGCTCTTTTGTTGCCTAAATCCCCTTTATTTACAATCTCGGGGAAAGATTTGAGGTTGCTCGCTAGTTTTTTGCGTTTATGGGCAAAACCAGCGCGCAATACGGCAAAAAATTCGTCTTCTTTTATATTATTTTCTTCAAATATCCGCCGGGAAATATTTTTTATTGCGATTACGGCCGAATCCACTTTTGGAGCCGGTGAAAAATATCTGGCCGGCACTTTCATCACTATTTCTGGGGTCCCATAAACCTTTACCGAAATGGATAAAATACTTTCTTTTTCGTTCCGAACGAGGATTCTCCTTGCTACTTCATTTTGTACCATCAGTACCATCCGCTCTGGCTGGTTTTCGGCGGCTAGAAATTTTTTCAAGATAGCGCCTGTAATATTATATGGAATGTTTGCAATTACTTTGTAATTCCCATTTTGCTGTTTGTATTTTAAGATATCTTCTTCTACTAAAACTAATCTTTTATTTTTTATTTTTTCGTTGAATTTTTCACTTAGTAGTTTTATAAGTTCACGATCTTTTTCAACAGCGATCACTTGTCCGCCTGACCCTAAAAGACGCTCTGTCAGGGCGCCTTTCCCCGGCCCAATTTCTAAAATTAAATCGCCATTTTTTATTTCACCCGCTTCAACGATTTTTTTCAATGCAGGAATTGATTTTAAAAAGTTTTGGCCTAAGGATTTTTTTGCTTTGTGGATCTTAATAGTCATATATAAATAGTTTTTATGTTTGGGTCTTGGTCGTTCTTCTCCAATAGGTCGGCCGGAATATCTGCCAGGAATTCAGATGGCGCATTGATTTGGCGTGAGCCGAAAATTGTGCGAAAGTTCGCAAAGGATAAAAATAATTTTTCTCTTGCACGGGTGAGAGCCACATAAAAAAGTCGGCGCTCTTCCTCTGCATCTTCTGGATTTTTATTCTCTCCATCCTTCTGGTGCGGGAAGAGTCCATCTTCCAGCCCAGTGATAAAAATATTTTTAAATTCTAATCCCTTTGAGGCGTGCACCGTCATTAATTTCACCGCGTTTATTTTTTCTTTCTTTTCTTCTGTTATCATTATTGAATCTTGGTCGGAAGCGAGTGAAGCGTCTTCAATAAGTTTTTCAATGCCTAGTCCATTTTGCAAATTATCATATTTCAAAGCAAGCGTTGCCAGCTCTTTTATGTTTTCTAGTCGCTCCAAATCTTCGTCAGATCCCTCCTTTAATTCTGTTTCAATCCCTGATTTTTTAACGGTAAATTTCACTACCTCTGAGGCTGTATCCGTCTCTATTTTAGCCTTTATTTCTTTGAGTATTTCGTAGAAATGGCTTATTTTTATTTGCATTTTAGGCGGTAAGGTTCCTGCCTCTCCGGCAAACATTTTTGCAAGGGTTGCCTTGCCGATACCGCGCGTCGGGAAATTTATAATTCTTTTTATATCAGACAAACTTTCAGGGTTCAGTGCTGCGCGCAAGTACCCAAGGGTGTCTTTTATTTCTTTACGCTCAAAGAATTTTATACCGAGCACTTGATATGGAATATTATATCGTAGCATCGCTTCTTCTAGCACGCGGGATTGAAAGTTTGCGCGGTAAAGGATAGCTACATCGGACAAAACATTTTTATTGTCCATAAGTTCCAATATTTTTGTCGCTACGAATTCTGCCTCATCTCCTTCATCCAATGCTTCATATAAAGATATTTTTTCTCCCACGGGATTTTCAGTGAATAAGTTTTTATCCGGGCGGTATTTATTTTTCTTGATTACGGTGTTTGCCGCTTCCAAGATATTTTTAGTAGAGCGGTAATTTTCTTCCAAGAGCACTATCTTTGCGTTCGGATAATCTTTTTCAAAGCTTAGTATATTTTTCAAATTTGCTCCACGCCACGAATAAATATTTTGGTCAGCATCTCCCACCACGGTGATATTTTTATGGCTTTCAGAAAGTATGCGAGACATTATGTACTGTGCTTCGTTCGTGTCTTGGTATTCGTCTATATGGATGTATTGCCATTTATCCTGATAAATTTTTCGCACACCTTCATTTTCTTTTAAGAGAGTCGTGGCTTTGATTAAAAGATCATCAAAGTCCAAGGCGTTCTCTTTTTTCTTTTTTTCTTCGTAAATCTTCCATACCCGCGCTACAATTCTGGCCAGGTGATCTCGGGCATTTTCAAAATAATTTTCCAACTTGGTGAATTTTCCTTTTTCTCGGCTGATGATGCCCTTTATCCTTTTTGGCTCGTACTGTTTTGGGTCCAGGTCCGATTCTTTTATCGCTTCCTTCACCAGCGCGGTGGAGTCGTTGTCGTCTAATATTGTAAAATATTTTGTCACTCCCACTAGCCTGGAATTTTCTTTTATTATATGTACTCCGAGGGAGTGAAAAGTGGAAACATATGGCACTGTGTCGTGTCCTTTTACACTTTTTTCAATCTCTTTTATTATCCTCTCCCGCATTTCCTT
>JAHFNF010000068.1 GCA_023267515.1 Candidatus Nomurabacteria bacterium
AGTATCACAAATACAAAATATCGCGATGACTTTCTGCCGATTGAAGAAGATTGTGAATGTGCTACATGTAAAGGATACTCTCGTGCCTATATAGCGCATCTTTTTCACGGCAAAGAAATGCTCGCTGGTACGCTTGCTTCAATCCACAATCTTTACTTTATCGTGAACCTCGTCAAAAAAATCAGGCAATCAATCTTAGACGATAGTTTTTTTGAGTTCAAGGATAAATTTTTAAAAAATTATAAACATGAATAAATTCAAATTAAAATCACTTTTCAAGCCGGCGGGAGATCAACCAAGGGCGATTGAGCTTCTTCTCGAAGGGCTAAAAAAGGGTATGCGCAAGCAAACGCTTTTAGGGGTGACGGGCTCGGGTAAGACTTTTACTATGGCAAATGTGATTGCCAAAATGCAAAAGCCGACGCTCGTTATCGCGCACAACAAAACCCTAGCCGCCCAGCTCGCACAGGAGTTCAGAGAATTTTTTCCAGAGAACGCTGTGCACTACTTTGTTTCTTATTACGATTACTATCAGCCCGAGGCATATATGCCGGTCACTGATACTTATATTGAAAAAGATGCGCAGATAAATAAAGAGATTGACCGCTTGCGTCACGCGAGCACCCAAGCGCTCCTGACTAGGAGCGATGTGATCATCGTCGCTTCGGTGTCCTGCATTTACGGCCTCGGAAGTCCCGAGGAGTATCGAGAAGAGAATTTGGAAGTGGCGAAAGGTGATAAAGTGGCACGGACGGATTTAATGAAGAAACTAATTGATATGCATTTTGAGCGCACCAATGCGGACCTGACGCCGGGGACTTTTCGGGCGCTTGGGCAAAAAGTTGAGATAATGCCTGTGTCCGAAACTTTTATATATAAAATTGAATTAGAAGAAAATAAAATTGAAAAAATATTTAAAATTGATCCTGTTAGCTCTAAAATTTTAGGCGAAGAAAAAGAGCTTTTTATTTTCCCGGCGAAGCATTTTATAACCAATAAAGAAAAACTCGCGCAGGCTATAAAAAATATAAAACAAGAACTAAAAGATCAACTCAAAAAATTTGATAAAGAGGGAAAGATTTTAGAAGCGGAGCGACTGAAGCGCCGGACGAATTATGATTTGGCGATGCTTCGCGAAGTAGGTTATTGTTCTGGTATAGAAAATTATTCAAGGCATCTTTCAGGCAAAAAAGCTGGTGAACCGCCGGAGACTTTGCTTTCGTATTTTGGAAAAGATTTTTTGACAATTATAGATGAATCGCATGTCACTCTCCCACAAATCGGTGGGATGTATGCGGGAGATGCTTCACGCAAAGGCACGCTCATTGAGCATGGTTTTCGCTTGCCGAGTGCTAAAGACAACCGTCCGCTAAAATATGCGGAGTTTGAAGAGCGGATTGGCCAAGTGATTTATACTTCGGCTACGCCGTCGGAAACTGAAAGAAAAGAAAGCGGACAAATCGTGGAGCAAATCATAAGGCCGACAGGGCTTGTAGATCCGGAACTAGAAGTGAGGCCTGTAAGTGCAGATGGCAGCGCCCTCCGTCGTTCGCATTCTGTCTTGGAAGGGCAAGATCCATCTGGTCGCAGCGAAGACTCCTCTGGGCGCCGCCATCTGCCTTATGCGGGTCAAGTGCAGGATTTTATAATAGAAGCGGAAAAAGAAATAAAAAAAGGTGGGCGGGTGATAGCCACGACTTTGACCAAAAAAATGGCGGAGGATTTAGCTGCGTATTTGAAAGATAAAAAAATAAAATCAGAATATGTGCATAGTGATATTAAAACGATAGAGCGAATCAGGATTTTGACGCAGTTTCGTCAAGGCAAGTTTGATATTTTAGTGGGAGTGAATTTGCTCCGCGAAGGCTTGGACTTGCCAGAGGTTTCGCTCATTGGGATACTGGACGCGGACAAAGAGGGATTCTTGCGCAGTGAAGTCTCACTCATTCAGACCATTGGTCGCGCGGCGCGAAATATTGCTGGGCGAGTGATACTTTATGCGGACAATATTACTGGCTCCATGGAGCGGGCGATGGGGGAGACAAATCGCAGGCGGACTATCCAAGTCGCTTACAATAAAAAGCACGGCATTACTCCGAAAACGATTATTAAAAAAATCCACGATATTACTGAAGAATTGGATAGCTTACATGACAAGACAGTTTCAAGTGAGCTTGCTCTTGATGCCAAACTTTTTGCCAAGCATCCGAGCAAACTTATAAAACTCAAAGAGCGCCAAATGTCCGAAGCTGTAAAAGCTCTTGATTTCGAGACCGCTGCCATCCTCCGCGACGAAATAAAAATCCTAAAAGAAAGGGTTTTGAAATAACCCCAAAAATCATTGCATTTTAGACAGAGCTTGCTATACTTTTTCCACAAATGAAGCGCAAGAAAAGAGCGAAAAAGAACGGCAAGAATTGGAGGAAGTTTTGGAAGCTCGGGGTGGATGAATTCAACACTCAATTTTTCGGCGTGTCTCGCGATGGCGAGCTCACGGTGGCAGAAGGGCACAACTCTTACAACCTCAATGACTTGGCGGCAAAGTATGGCACTCCGCTCCAGGTGGTATTTCCTTTTATCATTGAAGACCGGCTCAAAGACTTGATGGGCTACTTTCAGGCCTATATGAAAATATATGGCTATCGTGGAAAATTCTTCTATCATTACCCGATGAAGGTCAATCAGAATAAAGAATTTATTCTACCGCTCATCTCCGAGGGCGCGAATTTGGAGGTCACCTCTGCAAACGAACTC
>JAHFNF010000069.1 GCA_023267515.1 Candidatus Nomurabacteria bacterium
ATTTTAGGCTTGCTAACTAACTTACCAGAAAGTGAATTCCAATCAGGAGATATAAAAATAAATTTTACTATAGAAGAGGTAAATAAAAAACTCGGCTCTGATTTTTCAGCGGACGAAATTGAAAATGTCTGGGAAAGATTAAAGTGGGAATATTTGCGAGATGGAGAATCTTTTAATATCACGGTTCCTGCTGATAGACCAGACATAACTGGCGTACATGATATTCTTTCCGAAATTGCTCGGCTTATTGGCTATGACAAAGTTAAAGATGAAATTCCCAAAATAGATTTTAAACCAAAAGTAGATGAAACCACTGAGCGGATGACGTATGCGAGAGAGCATATGATTGAGTCGGGTTATGGTGAAGTGATGACTTATACTTTTCGCAAAAAAGGAGATATTGAAGTGGCACACGGTGTTGGAGATAAATCTAGCCTCCGTACTAATTTATCAGATGGACTAAAAGATTCCTACGAGCTTAATATGCGTCATTCACTTTTGCTCGGCATGAAAGAAATTAAAATTTTTGAAATTGGGACAGTTTTTCTAAAAGATAAAGAGGAAATGCACGTCGGTATGGCAGATAAAAACGGAGTGAAAGAGTGGACTTTAGAGGAGGCTACTTCGCAGGAGAATAAAAATTTTACCGCTTTACCCTCTCTATGGGGGCTCCGACACGGACAAAATTTTTCCTCTCCTACTCTGTTGTTTAAAATGTGGTCTCTTTTTCCATATATCTCTCGTGATGTAGCTTTGTGGGTAGAGGAGGATGTAGAGCCGGAAAATGTCACCAAAGTTATCAAAGAAAATATGGGTCCCTTGGTGGTGCGTGGTCCGGAGCTTTTTGACCAGTTCAAAAAAGAGGGGAAAAAGAGCTTGGGTTTTAGGCTTGTATTTCAAGCTTATGATCGGACTCTTTCAGATGAGGAAGTAAATAAAAATATGGAGAAAGTCCAATTTAAACTTACCGAGAAAGGCTGGACGATTAGGTAACACGTGTTAAGATTATAGTGCCGTGGAACTGATTATGAAAATGAAGGTAATCATCAAAAAATCTTATGCTTTTATAGTGGAGCGCTGGGCAGTCTTTGCTGCGATTTTCGTTATTTTTGGCGGTGGGTACCTGATTTTTAATGTCTTAGCGGACAATGTGCCGGTAGCAAGCGATGTTGAAATTAGCGGCACATCTAGTGTCGGAGAAATTCTTACTGGGAATTATACATATACTCCGCTCACCAGTGATTGGGAAAATGTCGGCAGCGCTGGTTTTTCGGCAGGAGGAGCAAACTATCCTTCTCTTGCACTAGATTTAAGTAATACTCCTTATGTAGCATATCAAGATGCAGCAAATGGAAACAAGGCTACTGTCATGAAATTTGATGGCAATGATTGGGTGCTCGTCGGCAGTGCTGGTTTTTCGGCTGGTCAGGCAGATATGACCATTATCTCCATAGACACAAACGGCACACCTTATGTGGCGTATAAAGACTATGGGAATGGGCAAAAAATTACAGTTATGAAATTTGACGGCAATGATTGGGTGCTCGTCGGCAGTGCTGGTTTTTCAACTAATGCGTTAGTGGACGGCTCTTTAACTTTTGCCTTAGATTCTGAAGATACTCCTTATGTGGGATATGCCGATGCTCCGGGTATAGGGGGAGGCCCAGCGACTGTCAAGAAGTTTGACAGCGCTGACTGGATAGATGTGGGTAACCCTGATTTTTCACCAGGCAATGTCGGGTGGATCTCTATAGATTTTGATTCAGATAATACTCCATATGTGGCTCTTGATGATTGGAGTAGTGGTAATAGAGTGCTGGTAATGAAGTTGAATGGTATTACTTGGGAAAACGTCGGTTCAGCTGGATCGCTGGCTGGTTGGGAAGTTTTGTCTATAGACTCTAATAATGTTCCTTATGTTGCATACAGAGATGATAGCAATGGAATGAAAGCTACTGTAAAAAAATGGAATGGTTCGTCTTGGGTGACTGTCGGCGCTGTTGGATTTACACCTGATCTCGCAGCCTATCTTTCTTTAAAGTTAGATTCTAGTAATGTTCCTTATTTATCGTATTATGATCAAGCCAATGGTGGGAAAGTTACCGTTAAGAAATTTAATGGCAGTAGTTGGGTAACCGTCGGTTCGGCTGGTTTTTCAGTGGGCGGAGTGAATTTAACTTCTATTGCTTTAGATTCTGGCGGAAATCCATACGTTGCGTTTGGAGATGGCGGAAGTGGTAATAAAGCTACCGTAATGAAAAACGACTCAGGGCTACAAGGTGATTCCACTTTCAAGTGGTATAGAGATGACGTGGAAATAGGTGGAGAAACAAATCAAACATATACCATTTTACTGGGTGATCAAGGACATACAATAAAATTTGAAGTCACCCCAATATCACAATCATTAATATCAGGAATTCCAGTACAAAGCGCAGGACTTGATATAGATTTTCCTGTTCCGACTCTCACTCTCATTTCTCCCGACACTAAAAATGCTGGAAGCGCTACCTTTACTTTGACAGTCACTGGCACCAACTTTGTTTCCAGTTCGGTGGTCCGAATTGGGGGTTCAGACCGGGTAACTACCTTTAACTCTGACACGGAGGTAACAGCCGAAATCTTGGATACTGATATTGCCACCGCCGGTACATATGCAATTACTGTTTTTAACCCAACTCCGGGAGGTGGAGAATCAAATTC
>JAHFNF010000070.1 GCA_023267515.1 Candidatus Nomurabacteria bacterium
TTGATTGTGATGGTAAAATCTTTTAGCGAAACTTCCGCTCAGGCGGATTTTGTCCAAAGCGCGAATATTTTAGAACGTATGTCCCGAGAAATAAGACAGGCTACCAGCGTTGCATCACTAGCCAGCCCCTATAATGATTTGACTTTAAACTCCACAGACTCATCCGGGGTCGCCAAGACCGTTGAGTTCAAACTTTTAAGTAACAATTTACAGTTGAAAGAAAATGGCACTTTAACAGGCAATCTGAATGCCCCTAATATTCACGTTACAAGTCTAACTTTTACCCAGATTACGACAGCCAAAGGAAAAGCGATAAGGATTCAAATGTCAGTCCAGGACACTAAAGATCGTTCGTCACGCACGGTCAGCTTCTACGACACTATTGAACTGCGTAAAAGCTATGCTAGCTAACAATTTTTATGAAAGATTTTTTTAAAAAAGAAAATAAGATAAATATGCAATCTGGGCAGGCGATGCTCGTCTCAGTCGTGCTGTTTTTGATTACTTCTCTTTCGGTCGTTGCTGGGTTAGTGAGCCCTTCGGTGCGAGAGTTTAAAATTGCAGATGATTCAATTCGTTCAAGACAGAGTCTTTATTTGGCCGAGTCGGGCATAGAGGACGCTTACTATCGTGTGTCCCACAATGGCACCCTGCCCGCTTCCGGTACCCCGATAGCGATATCTTTAAATGGCTATACCGCGAGCACTACTGTCACCGACACTGCTTACAATGCAAAAACTATTTATTCCACTGGCAATGTGTCTTCTCGTCAAAGAAATGATGAGCTGAAAATCCTTTCCGGCGATGGAGCGATTTTTAGATATGGCACCCAAGTCGGGCAAGGAGGAATTATTTTTTTAAATGGTGCATCGCTGACTGGAAACCTTTACTCAAACGGCAATATCACTGGAGCAAATGGAGCTTATATTACCGGGGATGTATATGTTGCTGGTAGCGCTGGTTCTATTTCTGATATGTCCTGTCTGGGCGGTATTGCTGCCGGCTCTGCCTGCTCAAACGCTTCTGCCAGTCCAAATGCGCATTCCTACTCTATAACTGGCTCTAAAATTGTAGGGACTGCGTATTGCAAGACTGGCTCGGGCAACAATAAAGCTTGCAACACAACTGAAGATGTACCAGTAGTTATTGATTTACCTATCTCTGATGCGCAGATTAGTGACTGGAAGAGTGATGCGGCGGCTAATCCCAATAATATTATCAATGGCAACTATACCATCTCTACCAGTCAAACCATCGGTCCGTTGAAAGTAATAGGAGATCTTACTATTACTGGTACTCCTACGGTAACAATTGCAGACACAGTTTGGGCGACGGGGAAAATTTTATTTAGTGGTAATAATGGCACAGTCATAAAACTCGCCTCCACCTTTGGCAATCACAGTGGGATAATGATTGCAGATGGCTATATTGATGTAGGCAATAATACTACTTTTCAAGATTCTGGGACTGCTGGAAGTTATATTATGTTGCTTACCACTAGTACTTGTGATGAAAATACAGCTGCCAGCCCTTGCAGTAGCCACAACGCTATCAAGATAAACAACAATGCCAACATTGTCATCGCCAATGCAGAAAAAGGCACAATCAGTTTTCAAAACAATGCTACAGTCAAGGAGGTCGTAGGAAAAACTATTCGCTTAAAGCAAAATGTCGCTATTTCTTATGGTACTGGGATAATAAACGTTGGTTTTACTAGCGGGCCGACAGGTTCTTGGACTATTTCTAGCTGGCAAGAGAAGTAATATTTCGTGTTATAATTTTCCAAATGAGAAGAAAAAAAATAATCATCGGCAACTGGAAAATGAATCCGCTCACAGGCATTGAGGCGGAAAAGGTTTTTAGTGGCATAGCCAAAAAATTGCCTTCCTTGAAGCGGACTGAGGTGGTCATTTGTCCACCGGCTATTTTTTTAGAAAGGTTAAAGAAAATTAGGACGACTAAAGTAAAGCTCGGCGCGCAAAATGCTTTCTATGGAGAGAAGGGCGCTTTTACCGGGGAAGTTTCGGCGGAAATGCTTTATGTGTTTGACATCAAATATGTAATTTTAGGCCACTCGGAAAGGAGGGTTATGGGAGAAAGTAATAAAGAAATCAATAAAAAAGTAAAAGCGGCACTTTTCGCTGGCTTAGCGCCCATCTTGTGTGTTGGTGAGAGAGAGCGTGATGAAAATCATGAATATTTAAATATCGTAAAGCGTGATATAGAAGAGTGCTTAGCAGGAGTAAATAAAAATTCTCTATCAAAAATGGTTATCGCCTATGAACCTGTCTGGGCCCTTTCCAGTACCGCGGGGCGCCATGATTTTATTCCATCCGAGTTTTTAGAAATTAAAATTTTTATAAAGAAAGTCCTCTCGGGATTTTTTGGAGCGAAAACTGACTTGCCGAGGATTATTTATGGCGGGTCAGCCCGTCCAGACAATGCCTCCGAATTTATAAATGAGGGTGAAGCGGATGGGCTTTTGCCCGGTCGGGATAGTTTGGACCCCGACAAGTTTGTAGAAATTGTAAAAATATGCGAAGCATTAGGCAATTAAAGAATCTGCAAGGTAAGATAGCGCTAGTGCGAGTAGATTTTAATGTACCGATTAAGAACGGTAAAGTGGAAGACGATTTTCGTATCAAAAAAGCGTTGCCGACAATAAAATTCTTGCTTCGCAAGGGAGCAGAAAAGATAATC
>JAHFNF010000004.1:0-12365 GCA_023267515.1 Candidatus Nomurabacteria bacterium
AAAATGGCCGACAGCTGTATGTTATCTGTCCCCGCATAGACGAACCCGATCCCGAAAAAGAGTTGGCGCTCAATGTAAAGTCCGTCACCGCCGAAGCCAAACGCTTGAAAAAAGAAATTTTTCCAGAGTACGAAATTGGAATACTCCACTCAAAAATGAGTAAAGAGAAAAAAGAAGATGTAATGAGCGATTTTTATGCAAATAAAATCCAAATACTCTGCGCCACCTCAGTCGTGGAAGTCGGCGTAAATGTTCCCAATGCTACCGTCATAATAATTGAAGGTGCGGAGCGTTTCGGCCTAGCGCAATTGCACCAGCTCCGCGGGCGAGTTATCCGTAGTACACATCAAGCGTATTGCTATGTCTTTGCGGAAGCAAAATCAGATAAAACGATTCAAAGATTAAAAGCCCTCAAAACTGCAAAAAATGGTTTTGAACTTTCCGAGCTTGATCTCACCCTTCGTGGCGCCGGCGAACTCTCTGGTGCAAAACAATGGGGTATCACCGACCTCGGAATGGAAGCGATAAAAAATTTAAAAATGGTCGAAGCCGCCCGCTCCGAAGCCACTCGCCTTATATCCCTAGACCCAGAACTTCACCAATTCCCTCTTCTAAAAAATATGCTTTCCAAAAAACACCTAGAACTTCACTTTGAATAGTAGATTATCTACTTTAATTTCTTCACCGTCATTCGGTGAGAAACTTATGGAAGATGCGAGAACGGTTTTTTTGAAATCCGCTTTAAATTGTTCTACAAGTTTTTTACCAGATTCGTCAGTTTGAATTGAGAGAGTTATTACGTCAGAAGGTGTTAGTCCTTGTTTTTTACGCATATCTTGAATGCTTCGCACTAGTTCGCGGTAATCCCCTTCTTCTTTCAGGTTTGGTGTGATATTTATATCAAGCTCGGCTTCATTTTCAATTTTCTCACCAAATAAAACCTCCTTTACATTCACCTCATCTTTTATCAAATCCACATATTCATCCGCCAGCTTTCCTTTTTTTACTTTCAGTTGTTTTAGTGGCTGGCGCACTTTTATGCCTGCCTTTTGCCGCGCTTCAAGTCCCAGAGAAACAATCTCCCGTGTCACTCTCATATTCTCAAGAATGTTAGAATGTTCTTCTACGCCTACTTCTGGCCATAGAGCAAGATGCACACTTTCTGCATCACTTTCCCCTTTCAACCGCTGCCAGATATCTTCTGCGGTAAATGGGGCAAAAGGGGCAAGCAATTTTGCCAAAGTTTTTAAAATAAAATATAGGGTTTGTTTCGCCTCACTGTCTCCCTCTTTGATCCTGTCTCGTGAACGGCGAAGATACCAGGTAGATAAATCATTTATAAAATCTCTGATAGCGCGTACCGGCTCTAAAAGTTTATAGTTATCCAAGTTTAAGGTCGCACCCTTTACCACTTCATTTAATCTAGCCAATATCCAAAGATCAAGTATATTTTGAGAGATTGTAGGGTAAAGTTTTGCCTTTTGGGTATCCTCCAAAGACATCGGGTAAAGTTCATAAAACGCCAGCACGTTATAGAGAAGTCCAAAGACTTGGCGGTGCAGTTCAAGAACAGTTTTCTCGTCAAAATTTTTAGATTCACCTGGTTGGTTCACCGAATACATCCATAGTCGTAAAGTATCCGCTCCATATTTATCCATCATATTCCACGGATCCACCACGTTGCCGACAGATTTGGACATCTTTTGCCCCTTCGCATCCAAGAGGTGGCCAAGACAAATCACATTTTTAAACGGTGTCCCAGCGCCGGTCAAGACTCCGACTGCGAGTAAGGTATAAAACCATCCGCGCGTCTGGTCTATCGCCTCAGAAATAAAATCCGCTGGATACCCTTTTTGCTTTTTTAAAAATCCCTTTTTAGGTTGAAAGCCATTGTTTTCAAAAGGATAGTGATCCTCGGCAAATGGCATCGCGCCAGAATCAAGCCAGACGTCCATCACTTCTTTTGCCCGGACCATCTCTCCTCCGCAACTGCAAAGAAGTTTGGTCTCATCTATAAATGGCCGATGTAAATCCAATTCGTAGTTTTCGTTGTGTGGAATCGGCGCAAATGAAAAATCCAAAATCTGCGCATTGTGTGGATATATAATTTTATCTACATTTTCTACAAGGTTTTCTAATTGCAGCCCTTGAACGACAAAGCTGAACGCTCGGGCCATCCCCGCGTGAGCTACAATAAATATATTTTTATTTGAATATTTTAAATCCATATCATAAAGAAACCCCCCTACTCTTTGAACAAGCTGCGCAAAGCTTTCTCCGTCTGGAAAAACTTCTTTTGGAGTATGAATATAGTCGTGATCATAATACTGTTTGAAGATAGAACGATCTTTCCCCTCAAATTTAGAGCTGACTACCCATTCTTTAACCCGGTCATCATATATGACATTTTCAATTGGGAATCCAATGTGCTCACAAACAATTTCGGTCGTTTCCTTGGCCCGTAACAGAGGAGAAGATATGACCACATCAACATTGCCTTTAAAATTTTTAATATTTTCTTTAACTTGATTTTTCCCCTCCTCGGTTAACGAGGCAGTATATTGCAGCTCTTTGAGATATAAAGGATTAATGTTATTCCCAGCTTCCCCGTGCCGCATTACAAAATAGCTATTCCCAGATTTTTTTATTTTTTCTTTCAGGTCAGAAACGCTGCCGACGGTGTGTCTTTCTCCGCACTCCCCACAAGTCCAGATAGGTAATGGTGTGCCCCAGTACCGCTCCCGGGATATCGCCCAATCTTTCGCCTCGCGGATCCATTCGCCAAAGCGCCCTTCTTTTATATGTTCTGGTTCCCAATTTACTTTTTCATTCTCTCGGGCCAGCTCTCCACGAAGTTTTGACATCGCAATATACCAAGAGTCCCGCGCGTAGTATATGAGCGCGGTCTTACAGCGCCAGCAATGTGGATAAGGGTGCTCATATTTTTCTTTTTTGAAAAGGAGGTTGCGCCCTGCTAAATCTTTGATAATTTCCACCGCCGTCTCCTCTTCTCGCACGTGCCTACCAGCCAGAAAGCCAGTCTCTCCTTTGAAAGTACCATCGTCATTTACCAAGTGATATTTCGGTAAGCCGTATTTTGTACCAAGGACAAAATCATCCTGTCCGTACATCACCGCTGTATGCACAATCCCTGTGCCATCTTCCGCAGTCACAAAGTCTGCTGGATATACTTTGTACGCTTTACTTAGATTTTCTTTCTGCTCCGCAGGTAAATTATCATTGAGAAATGGATAAAGCGGTTCATACTCTATGCCAACAAGCTCAGTGCCTTTTATTCTTTCTATTATCCCGTATCCTCCGCCAAAGGCTTGGAGTCGCGATTCCGCGAGAATTAAGAAAGCATCTTGCACAAAAATCTTTACGTACACCATATCTGGATTTATCGCGAGGGCGACATTGCCCGGTAGAGTCCACGGCGTCGTCGTCCAAGCCAAGAAATAAATATTGTCTTTGCCGACAATCTTGAATTTCACATAGACCGATAGATCTTTTACATTCTTATATGAATCCGGCTGACCGAGCTCGTGCGAAGAAAGCGCCGTCCCGCAACGCGGGCACCAAGGCACTACTTTGTAATCCTTGTATAAAAGTTTCTTTTGATCAATTCCTTTTATAATATTCCAGACCGATTCAATATAATCATTTTCATAAGTAATATATGGATCTTTCAAATCAATAAAATATCCCATCCGCTCGGTAAATTTTTCCCATAAATCTTTATACATCCAGACGCTCTCTTTGCATTGCTTATTGAACGCTTCTATTCCATATTTCTCAATTTCTTTTTTAGATTGAAGGCCGAGCTTTTTTTCTACTTCAAGCTCTACTGGCAAACCGTGGGTGTCCCAGCCGCCTTTGCGCCGCACGTGATATCCGCGCATTGTTTTGTAGCGCGGAATAGCGTCTTTGAAAGCGCGAGCTTCTAGGTGGTGAATCCCCGGCTTACCGTTGGCAGTCGGCGGACCCTCGTAAAAAATGAATTCACCCTTTGGTGAAACTTTCGCCAGGGATTTTTCAAAAACATTACTATTTTTCCAAAAGTCCAAAATACGCTCCTCCCGTAGCGCCGATTCGGACTTGTTTTCTGATTGAGTTGTTTTTTTTATTTCACTCATTTCTATTTACATAAGTGCGGTTATAACTGTAAAAATGCCTAAAAAGACCCCGGGCAAATTTGCCCAAAATACAAAACGTTCTTTTTTTAAATGTGCATAAACAGACCAAATTGTGCAATTTATTGTAGTGACAATTGGTTGAATAATAATATGTGTGTTCCCATGCAAATTGTTACGTGCAATCTCTAAAAGAGAGACAAACATAATGATAGCAATACATGTTCCGGCAAAACCTAAGATATTAATTGTTTTTTGTTTATTCATAAATATTTTTTAAAAATTAAAAAACTCGTCCCCGTACAACAATCATAAAATTGCTATACAAGGACGAGTTTCCTCGTGGTACCACCTTGCTTACTTCTCATTTACTGGGCTCTACTTCCCCAAAAAAAACTTCTGAGGTTTCTTCCCAAAGCTCCGGGGTGATTTCCCTTTCTACGCTTACATAAAGTATATATAGTAAAAGCATTTTTTGCAAACGGCTTATTTACCATAGTAGGCAAAAAGCGCTTTGGCGCCAGCCAGATTTTGCTCCCATTCTACACTGTCGTGAGTTTTCAATTCCACCGTTATGGCCGGAATACCGATTTTGGCCAGCCACCCCTCCGAGTCTCCGGTGACCGGATACGCGTCAAAAGATTTCACCGCGCTGTACCCTGACGCTTTTGCGTATATATTCATAATACTTAGCGTTTCCGGGAGAATACCATTTTCACAATCTGACGCATACACCGAGCCCGATTGACTATGCCAAAAGATTACAGAGCGGAATTTATTTCCAAAAACAAAGTTTCGGATTGCAGTAGACTCTGGCTCAGAAAAAGGATAGATGCCTGCGCTTACAGGGGTGTCCCGCCAAGTACTCTCTGCTTGCCACTTACAGTCAAAATTGCGATTTAGGTCCACTTTGTGCGCGTTAAAGCGCCCAGAAACTTTTAAAGCATCGTCCTTCGGCACATCTGTGATAGCAAAACGTCCTTCTTTCCCTATCACTTTAAACATCCCGTCTGGATTCGCATCAGGCACTATCGTGACAGTCAAATAAGGTGGGACAGTTTTTGGATTTGCATTTAGATAATCAATAAGCTTGTACGCTAGAAGTACTGTATTCCACTCATAACCTCCGTGCATTCCGCCCACAAATGCGATATGCGTACTCCCACTTCCATATGTATAAGCTTCTATTTTTCGCCCCTCTACCGATAGACCAATGGTTTTATAGTTCGGCACGACTACTTCTTTTGTTTGGATAGGTGGAGTTTGTTCACTATCACTCAAAAATAGATTGGACACATAACCTTTTTGCGAAGCGAGAAAAATAAATATACTGAGAGCAAAAAGCACTAAAAGAACGACCGCTATGGTGATTACCCGTTTTTGCGGAGTTGATCGCATTATTTTATCACTACTTTGTATAGTAGAGTAGTAGCGCTTCTAACCCTGCCTTATTTTTATTCCATTCCACGTCTTCGTGATTCGTAAGGAGCACACTAATAGCGGGAATTTTATTCTTGGCGAGCCAGTTTACTAAATCGCCGGTTATTTTATAGAAATCAAAATCAAGAGAAGCTGGGTAGCCAGATGCTTTCGCATAAGCATTGGTAATGGCGAGTGTCTCCGGTAATACACCATCGTGGCAACTGGACGCAAAGACTCCGCCCGCCGCGCTGTACCAGACGACGACGGCGCTCGGCTTTTCGGCTTCTATATAATTTTTGAGCGCCAAACTTTCAGGTTCTGAAAATGCAGCGCTTCCACCGCTTACAGTCTTGCTCTGCCACACTCCCTTTGTTTGCCAATCACAGTCAAAATTGCGGTTTAGATCCACATTGTTCGCATTAAAGCGTCCAGACACCTGTACATCTTTTGAAGTAGAAACATCAGCCGCGGTGAAACGGCCCGTTGAGCCCGTGACTTTTTCCAAGCCATCTGGATTTAATACCGGGATTACCGTCACCTTAATATTGGCTGGGATTGCTTGCGGATTTGCTTTTAGATAATCCATCATCTCAAAAGCGACGAGTGATGTATTCCAGGAATAGCCGCCATGTATGCCACCGACAAAAAGAATTTCTGTATCGCCAGTACCATAGTGATAAGCTGTGATGTTGTTCCCTTCAATTGAAGCCCCGATGATTGTCTCCTCTTTTACTGCTGGCACTACGTTTTGCTGGTTTTGTGTATTGGTCGTATTTGTCGGAGGTGTAATTCCGTTGTTTGTGACGTCGTTAGCAGACTTGTGAGTTATAAAATACCCACCGACGCCGAGAAGAATAATAACAAAAGCTATAATAGCGATATTTTTCATATACTTATATTATAATAGAAACAAATAGATAAATCAATCTTGTTTAATATTAAAGTGCTGTCGTGATATTTTACAAAAAGGGTGAACTTTTTACACTTGCCAGGGTGTTTTTAGAATGATACTATTTGCTCAGAGTTTTTATTATTAATTTTAATTATTTAACTTATGCAAAATAAAACAACAATATGGGTTTTGGCTCTTGTGCTCATCGCGGGTGCTTACTATGCGGGAAACGTTGCCGGCAAGCACGAAGGATTAAAAGGAGAGTCAATAGACACTCAGAGTAATGGCGCTTTGACTATGAAATATGATCCATCAATGAGCCTCGAAGAAACAGCGGCAGCGGAGGGTGGTAAGCTTTACACCATCCCAGCGGATGCTTGGAAATCATTAATGAATTTCTCAAATGATAGAACCGCCTTTATCTCTCAGTTAGTAAAAGCTTTGCCGCCAGAGATGCCCAGCGCGCTCAGTAGTATAAACTCAGCTACCCCCCCTCCTATCAATCCCCCTCCGCAGATTCAATGTGGCGGTCTTTATGTTTACGCTTGCCACACTGTCAACTGGCTTGGTTATACCTCTACTACTACCACTATTTATTACGCCCAGTGTTGGCACGGCTCAACCTGGTCAGGAAGTAGTTTTACTTGCACAGCAGTCAACGCCCTTGCCGTTTCTGGTGGCTCAAACACCACTACTAAATAACTTAGGCAACCAATAAGACAGCCCCAGCTTAGAAGCTGGGGCTGTTGACTTTTGTCCTATTTTATGCTAGACTATTAGTAATACTTTGCACCTTGAAAAGGATTTTTGGGAGATTGTTTAGAAGCCGTAGCTGCTGACAACTGGCATTTATGGCTTCTAAATAATAATCTCACTAATTTAAAACCATACGACAATGAAAACTAAAATCACTTTATTTATTTTTTCAATCGCAATTCTCCTTGGTTGCTCAAAAACAAGCCAGCAAATAACTATCCTCCCTGGGGATATGAGATTTGCTTATCTTGATTCAGCGCTGGGGGTGCTACGAGCTGATACATTCGCATTTGCGGATGTTGATACGGATGGGGATGGTCAGGCAGACCTCTTCAACGTACCGATGACATATTCGGTTTTAGAGAGTGAAAGAATCTGCGCGCTCTCAATTCAGAAAGATACTATATGCGGCACATTATTAACGCATAAAAACGGTTCACATTATCTTGACCCAAAGTATCTACACCGGAAAGAGTAATCAAAAAAAAAGAAATACCCACGAGCACAACTTCGTGGGTATTTTTTTATCTCCACTCAAATCCCCGGCCAAAATGCCCCCACTCTGCTGTCTCGGCGAATTTCACTTTATCTAAATGTAAATATTCGCGGATTCCGCGCGGACTCAAATTATAGCCAGCTACTTTTTCCTCTATGCCATCCACTACCGCCACCGCCATCACTGGCTCGCTCTTGCCGATAGCATAAGCGAGCTTCACGAACACTTCTTTTGCCTTTCTCTTTTCTAAAAGTTCCACCGCGATTCTCCGCGCCATATAAGCCCCGCTTCTATCTACCTTTGTATAATCCTTTCCCGAAAATGAACCCCCGCCGATCGGTATCTCTGGTCCATAATTATCTATAATAAGTTTTCTACCGGAGAGCCCTGTGTCTGCATCAAACCCTCCTTGATTCCATTCTCCGGCTGGGTTTATTAAATACTCGTTGGCTTTTATCATCTCTTTCGCCAACTTTAAAAGCTCATCACTTTTTGTATTCTGAAAGCTTGCGACGACGGTGAGCACTTCCCCGTTCCCCACCGTCACCTGCGTCTTGCCATCAAATGGGTAAACTTCGTAAATCTTTTTACAAAGGTCGCGAGCGAGCACATATTCAAGTGGTAAGTATTCTGGTGTCTCGCTTGTGGCATACCCTTTCATTATTCCTTGGTCCCCTGCGCCACCAGTATCAACTCCTTTCGCAATCTCCGCGCTCTGCGCCACAATATTTGAAATTATTTTATAATCCGCACCCACGATACTATGTACTAGTACATTGATATCTGGATTGGCACGAGAAGTCACTTCCCCATTTATAGTAATAAGTTTATGCCCGCCCATCACCTCGATAGCCACTCGGCTCTCCTTGTCCCCCGCCAAGTACGCGTCCAAAATACTGTCCGCGATAAAATCACAGATCTTATCTGGATGCCCCGGGCTCACAAATTCAGCTGTTTTTGTTCCTTTCGTCATATATAAAATAAAAAATTCCTGATAATACAGGAAAGAGTACTGACTGAGTATCTTCCCCATATATAATGGGCTGGACTTGGCACCTACCTTAAAGGGGTTGCCGGTGGGTCATAAAGCCAGTGCTCTCGCCACGCTCTTGATAACTACTATTTGGTTGTATCTGTATTATAGCGTTTATTTTCAAAATAGCCAGAAAAAATTGACATAAAATCTTGACCGACTTCCCGCATTGCATCTAGGTCGTCTAGATTCCAAACAGTATGCTCATCCCCATAGATTTTATTATATTCGTTATATAAACTGGCCAATTCTTTAAAATTTTTATCTGATATTTTTATCTCGCGCATACCTGTAAAGTAGCATTATTGAATTAAAAAATCAATCCACCACCAAAAGCTTGGACGGGCTGCGGTGGCCGTTTATGATGCGAACTTTGTTTACTGGCACTTTGAAATGTAGAGCCATGAGCTCCACTACTCTTTTATTGGCCATATTCCGCTCGGCCTTCTCCCGCACCGACACCTCAAAATGATCCTTTGATTTCTCTTTTAAAGATTCCCTCCCCGCCCCAGGCATCACTTTCACATGTATATATTGCATTTAGCTAGATTTTTTCGTAAAAGACTCCCTTACCTGTCTTTGTAGATTGTTTTATTATCCCTTTATGCTCCAGCATATCCAAGTACCGTGTAGCCGTCGCATCTGATACATGTAAAAGATGCTCCACTTGGTTGTTGGTAATGTTATGATGCATGTTGAATAAAGTCATTATTTTTTCCAGTTTGGCTTTTATTTTCTCCTGTCTTACTTGATTGGCTTCGGGTAGAAGGTCACGGATAGAATTTTTGGGCTGAGCAGAATTCCTCTCAAACAGCTTGTCCTCTGAAACATTAAACGGCTCATTTGGCGCCATTTGAGGCGTTTCCTCTACGGAAGCCTTGACGGCAGCCGTCGGAGCTGGCTCTGCATTAGAAACTTCCGCCACCGGGTCGGTTCCCTCAACTATTGTTTCATTGTTTGTTTCTTCTGGTGGCATAGATAGATTATATCAATTTACATTACCTAAGTTTAAATACTTACAGGTACAGCGAGGATTAAGATCTTAATTTACTAGGAGATGGATGAATTAAACCGTCAATAATAACAAGTTCGGGAGTTGATATATTGTATTTAGTATTTTTTTCGTAAATATCTTTTACTCTTTTTAGTTGGGGATTTAATTCTGTCACTGTTTTCTGTACTTCTTTAACTATTATTACTATAAAAAAACTATAAAATGCAGCTTCATTTTTTTTGTAAGCTTTTATTTGTTTTAAATATCCATCTTCTAAATCTTTATTGGTAGATTTTTTTATCTCTACTAAGACTTTAGTATCATAGCTTTTGCCGAGAGAAAAATCTACTGGGCCCAATCCAGCGTTTGGCTCGCGAGAGAGTAGAATGTTGGCTTTTTGACAAAACAGGTCAGCTATAAGGTAGAAAATTGTTTGAGAAACGTCCTCGTTATGTGGGCTATCTTTTATAGGAACACCTGTTTTGGTCTTTCGGTATAAAAGCTTATTGCCTCCATTACTTTCAATTGACCGTTCAAATTGTTTAATTAAATCTCTTACAGACTTTTTTAACTCTTCTTGTGTTTTCGGCAAAGACTCCACTTTAATATTTACAGATTCTTTTTCAATAAAAGGTTGGATGGAGTAATAGCCTTTAGAGTCTAGTTTTAAGTCATAACCACGAACGTTTATCTTTCGATAAATTTTCAAAATAGTATTAAACCCTTCCCTTAATGTATTTTTTTCTTCATCGCTTTTTTCTTTGATCTCTGTAAGAATTTCTTTTAAGACAGGGAAAATTATTGAGTTAAACTCATTTCTAAGTTTACGATTATGGAAACCCGCCTCAGCAATTTGATCCCAAGAAACTGCTAGAGGTAGAGGACTTAAAAACGAGAAAGGAACAAATATAATGCAAGTCTCTTTGAAAGGGTGTTTAGGTAAAATATAGGTTTTGTTGTCAATTATATATTTCTGAGTTTTAACTTTTAAATCTTTTGCGATTTTTTGTGTGTATTTACAAAAGTCATGATATATAATACTAACAGTTAAATCGCTCATGCTATCTGGACCAAAACCATCTATAAATAATCCGAGAGTTTCAATTAATTCTTCATCATCAATCCCAACCGCAAGAATCTCACTAGCAGAGAGTAGTATTTTATTAGCTAGGGTTTTTGATATTGCCGTACCTCTATCAGTTTTGTTTCCATACCCTATGGAAAGCCCTTGTGGTTCTTTTACAGCAAGCATATCGCGAGCCTGTATTAATAATCTTGGTGACTTGTGAGATTGTTTATGTATATTGAGTAACTTTGCAAAATATAAAAGAATTATCTTACGGGAATTTTTAAATTCTTCTATATTCGATCTAATCAGTAATTTTGGATCTACGAACAACTTAGTATCCACACCGAGAGTAGAATCAAAAACACCAAGCTTCTCAAGTTTTTTTCTTTCGACATTTAAGTATTTGCTAAGTGGTAATGTTTTTGCATCCATTCTATTTCGATAACTTACTAAAAAAATCTTTCAACTTTTCAAATTGTGCTCTAGATAAAGGGAAGGGTGTTCCACCGCCATGATTAGTTGAAAAAGCAAAAGCTTTTCCGAGTTCTCCTTGTTTACCAAAGGGAAGAACTTCCTCTTTATCATATTTCTTTTTTATATCAAAATCTATAAAATGTGGCCATTTGCGATTATTAATCGTTGGCTTAGTCTTTTGGTCTTCAAAAAATAATCCCCGTCTTTCATCTAGCGCCATGTAATACGGCTCAACAATTTCTGCTAAATAATATCTATGTACATTTATTTTTACATCTTGTTTTTCAGAATGTCCCATCGCTCCGTGCTCAACGCTAGAAAAAATAAAGAATATTTTATCTCCCCTTTGCATGTCTAACACATATGACAATGCTTTTCTGTCTTGCTTGAAAGCCCAGAATGGTTTAGATGGTTTACTTTCAAGCATTCTTTTGAAGTTATTAAGCGCTGCTCCGTTTATACCACCTCTTAAAAAGACTACCCAGTATTGATTTTTATCAGCAAGACTTTTACTTTCTGCTTGGTAAATGAGTGATTCCCTTGAAAGGCGTGAAATATTTTCTGCAATCCAATCAGAAAAGTCGTCATGTTTTATAGAAATAATATCTATTCCATGGATTTGTTTTTCTTGTGTATCTCCCAATATAACTAAAAATCCATCGTGGTTTTTTATATAATCTATTTGATTCTTTTTAGAAAATCCACCTGATGACCATTTCACTTCTACAGGAATTCCAGCTTTTCTATTCTTAAAGTAAATAGTTAGGTCAGCACGGTATTTATCTTCCTTTTTTGCATCCTCTGGGACTATTAGGTTTATCTGATCTTTATAGAACCTTCTCGGGAGTAAATCTCTACGCTGTTTAGAAGTACCGAAATAATATCGCTCAAACAGATATCTATGAATCAACTTTTCATTAAAGGCGTTTCGGTTTATTTTTTTGAAGATGTCTATACTCACAATTTTCGAAATATACCATATTTCCCCTTGTTTTTCAACTCAAAACGAAGGCAAACGGCTCATTTGGCGCCATTTGAGCCGTTTACTACATCTTCTCTGGAACTTTGATGCCTAGAAGAGTGAGCCCTTGAACCA
>JAHFNF010000004.1:12390-19525 GCA_023267515.1 Candidatus Nomurabacteria bacterium
TTGCAAAAGATTGTGTGACGGCGAGTTTGTAGGGAGATTGTGGGTCAGCAGAGTCAACGATTTTGGATTGAGCATAGAAGGAATTGAAAAGAGAAGCAAGTTCAGTGAGATAGGTAACAATGTGATGCGGTTCGAGCTCTTCGTAGGCACGAAGGGCGATTTCTGGGAAACGGGCAAGCATTTTTTCTAGTGGCCCCACTGGGCTTGGCGCTGAAAAACTTGACACAAGTTTTTCAGCTTTTGCTTTTTCTAAGACAGAAGTCGCGCGAGTGAGAGCGTATTGAAGATATGGGCCCGAGTCCCCTTCTACGGAAATTGATTTATCTACATCGTAGACTATATCGCTCCCCATCTTGGAGCGAAGGATGGAATATTTAATTGAGGCAACACCAACAATCTCGGCGACTTTTACTTTATCATCATCCCGCCAGTCACGCTCTTGCATTTTATCTTGGATAAGGGCGACTGTATCACGAATGAGGGATTCACCTGTGATGACATTTCCTTTTCGAGAGGACATTTTACCGGAAGCGAAACGCATCATACCATGTGTGACATGCTTCATTCTCCTCGCATACTCAGGATTTATTAATGTTATCGCTTGCTCCACGACTTTCATATATTCAGCTTGCTCGGTAGCGGTATCGACTATAGAGATATCAGGATTTTCTTTTTCAAATTTTGTTTGGGTAAGGCCAAGCTCTTTTGTCTCGTAAGTCGGAAGTCCAGCGGAGGTGATAAAAACACGTGTGTGAAGTGCAGAATTATATTTTTCTGCTTTAAAAACTATGGCTCCGTCGGACTCTTCAAATATCTTTCCAGTATTTGCACGGACTATTTTCTCACCGATTGGTGCCATAACGCTTTCAAAAAAATAATAATCAAACTTCGTGCCAAGAATTTTATAAAGCTCTTCAAATGCCTCGAGCGTCACCTTTCTCCCCCAATCGTAAACTTTATTCACCTCCTCATCGCTCCGGTCATAAACTCTTTTATTGAAATCATCTATTTCTTTTTTCGTTTCTACATCATTATCATAAGCATCACTCCCTTTGACGTAACACTCACCGATATATTGCGCTAAAACTGATGCCGGAGCGGACTCGTCCGCCGGAGGGCCAGCTTTGTACATACCCCAAATAGCTTTCGCCACATGGGGGCCAACGTCACCCTGATAGTTTGCCCGCACGACTTTTGCGCCTTGAAATTCAACAATTCTAGAAAGCGATTCACCAATGGCATTACTCATCAAGTGACCAATGTGAAAAGGCTTGAAAGGGTTTGGCTGAGTGTATTCCACCATTACTTTTTTACCTTTTAATACTTCACCTTTCCCGAAGTTTTCATCTTTTAAAACTTTTTCAAGTTCACCTGTAAAATACTCTGGCGATAAGTAAAAATTAATAAACCCTGCGCCAGCCGTCTCTATTTTTTGTATTTCTTTATTTTTCTGCTTTTCTAATTCACTGACAATCTTATCTGCTAATTCTTTAGGATTTTTTTTCTCTGCTTTCGCGAGAGCCATCGCTACGTTCGTAGAAAAATCCCCCATTTTTAAATCTGCTGGATGTTCCACCACAAAATCCACCTCGCTAATGCCGAGATTTTTCAACGCATTTTTAATTAAAGTTTCTATTTTTTCTTTCATTTATTTTCTCCCTGTTGAACCAAAAGCACCAGCACCACGGGAAGAATCCGATAATTCATTCGCTTCTTCCAGCTCCACTATCGCAACGGGCATAATGAGCAAATGGGAAACTTTGTCTCCCTTCTCTATAGTATAAGGTTTGTCGGACAAATTTACTAAGTGAGTATTGTATTCCCCGCGAAACCCTGCATCAAAAATACCACCCATTGTATGGAGCCCTGCCTTTGAAATACTTGATTTGTCCTGCACTATGGCAGCGTACCCCTCCGGGAATTCCAACGCAAAGCCATGATAAATCCGAGCATGCTCGCCAGGCTCCACCGTCATCGTTTCCATCGCATACAAATCAAGCCCGACATCCCCTGGGTGAGCATATTTCGGCATTTTCATATCTTCTTTTAGCTTTTTAATTTTGATTTTCATTACTTTAAAACTCTTTTAATCTTTTCATAAACTTTTTCGTGTATGGCATCACGAGGAAGAAGCTGCCCGTCTTTCACACATTCTATTTTAACCCAATTCTTTTGTGTCTTTGACAGCCACAACGCACTCTTTCGTGAATTCTCTAAAAAGTGGACGTCTTTTTCATGGACATCTTTTTTCTTGCCTAGATAACTTCTACTGCTATTTTTATTTCTTTGCTTAATTAATTTCAAAACAACTGGTATCGGCACGTTTAAGTAAAAAATCGCATCTGGCCGGGGAATTTTAAAGACTTTATATTCCATCTCGTCTAGCCATTTGATAAATGCTTCACGTTTCTTGCCGCTTGCAATCTTCCCGCCCTGGTGGATTTCATTTGCACTGGCATAGCGGTTGGCAATCACAATATACCCATCTTTTAGCCATTTTTCTATTTTCCCTTTTGATTCAAACCTATCCGCCGCGTAAAGAACTGAAGCGATCTTTGGGTGTATTTTTACAAAATTATAGTACTGTTCGGAAAGGCAGTGACCAATAAATTGTCCGAAAAAATTTGAATAATACTCAGGAAAATCTATCACTTTCACCCTACGTCCATCTTTTTTTAGGTGCTTAATCAAAAGCCCAGTCTGTGTCGCCTTGCCACTGCCATCCGTGCCGTCTATTACTATGAGTTTGCCTTTTTTCATATACTTACAATATTAGCATTACTTTTCTTAAAACTAACACCGGTTAAAAAGAACGTGCCAACCACCAAAAGCGGGAGAGACAGAAATTGCACCGGTGTCGGCGACTGGTGAAGAAACAACCAAGAGAAAAACATTGTGCCGAGTGGCGCTAAACTGCTGAAAGCCAAGGCCTTGGTAACCGTCATCCGATGAATACCTTCAAGCCAAAGTATTTTGGTGACACCCATTATCACCATTCCATTTATCAGAAGCCAGATAAGTACTTGAGAGATGTTGAAATTTATAGGATTAGTTTTCAAAACAAAAATCAACGCGAGGTAAAGGACTGGGATAGTGAGCAGATTTCGGATAAACATCGTGGTCTCACTAGAAGCAAGCTCGCGCGCTTTTTTTTGGAACCAGTTTCCTACCGGTGGAAAAAAAGTAGCAAAAAAGATCGCGAGGTCGCCTATCTGAAATGCCCCACTTCTCGGCACGAGCACTACCAAGGCGCCTGCGACAGCAAAGAGAGAACCGATAATTTGCTTCCTTGAAAAATGCTCTCCACGAAAGAGCTGAAAAAAAACATATGAAGTCACGATCTCAAACAACGCTACGATAGCTCCGTTTGCCGGAGTAGTCTTGGAAAGACCATAAAAGTAAAGTCCATAATAAAGTATGCCAATAAAAATGACTACCGCTATTTCATATTTCCAGACTGTTACATTTAAAAGTTCCTTCCATCTATTCCTGGTAGCGACGATAACTAAAAAAAATATCGTAGCAAACACTGTCGTCCAAAAAAGCGCGAGCGTGCTCGGTATTCCTTTTAGCCCGAGAACAGTAATCACAGGGAATAGCGACCAGACTGCCGTCCCGATAATTATGTATATATCGCCTTTTTTCTCTTCTTTCATTGGCTAAATATAGCAGAAAAAGAGAAAAAGATGAATTAATTAATGTTTGATAAATCTCCGTTAAGAATCGTAGGTTTTGAGGCAAAAAGTTCTTCGCGGTAAGAGACATTTTCTGGAATATCATTTAGGAAATAAATCTTTTTTGAATGCCATGCGGCAAATCCTATTTCCATAAGAGTATTGCCACCTACGTACCCTGCTATATCATTTTTTTCATAGTTTAATACTAAAATAGCATCGGCCCAGAGTATTTTCCTAAAATGAGCTTGAATTGCGTTGTGTTTTAATTGCCAGATTGGATTATTTAAATCTTTATAAGCATCATTATCATCCTCTTGTTTTGCTAAAAAGCGTTCGGGCATATCCACCACAAACCCTTTTTCTTCTAGAACTTTTTTCATTTGCTCCATTTCGTCAAAAAACTTCATACTGCCACATAAAGTAATTTTATGTCTTGTGGAAATTATGCCCAACTTTTCAAACCAATACCTCCACATAGGTTCTAGTGGCAACCTTTCAAGTTCTTCTTTTGTATACCAACCCATAGCTTTTTCCTCTTCTTTATTTTGAGTAGCATCACCTTCCACTTCGCACTCAAAAAGATACCACTTGTGGGCTGGAGCACTTTTACAATAATTCCAAAGTATTTCTTCCTCAAAAAGAAGCTCGCACTTTGCAACTTTAAGCCCCGACTCCTCACTCACTTCACGAATCACTGTCTGCTCTGGACTCTCTCCTTCGTCAATATGCCCGGCGAGTCCCGCATAGCCAAATGGCGGGCTTACTCGGTCAATCATAAGATATTTACCACCTCGCTCTATGACTGCGCCAGCGGAAAAATGCAGTAGTTGCCCATTTGAGGCTTTGCCAATAATTTTTTTTTCTTTATTTTCCATACTTATCTCCACTTTAGTTAAGTAAAGTAGGTAGCTTTTATATTCTATACTGCTCTTTATTTTTAATTTCTTCAATAATTTTTACTGCTGCTTGATCGTAAGTGTAGAATGGTAAACTCAGCTCTTTCAGTCTGGAAAAATCCCCTGCCCTCGGTGGAATTTTGGCACCGTTTCTATCTGCCTCCACTTCTATACCAAAAGGGGTAAGCAAATCTTTCGCAATCTCACATCTTGTTCTGGCTTCCTCACTTGCAATTAATACCGTCTCATTCCAAATATTTTTCTGTAAGCAATATTCTGTCACCTCACAAAGTTGGCCTAAATATGTGATTATATGCTTTTTTGAGTCATTATAGGCTGCTTTTGTGTTATTTTCTAAGTTCTTGATAAGGGTATTGAAAGTACGGTCATTCCCAGTATTTGGACTCATCCCTAAAACCAGACCCAATCTAAATATTAAATATCCATTTTTTGTTTTCTTAACAATCTTTTCGGATTCCAGTTTTGTATTGCCATAAACATCTCCATCTAAAACCGCGATTGAAGAAATATAAATTAGCTTTGCGCCAAGACCGTTTGCGGCATCTACAATCCAACTAGTAGATGTTTGATTGAGTAAAATGGCTGCTTCCTTGTTCTCTTCGCACCAGGCACTATATGGATTGTTTGCAACGTGAATAATAGTGTCAGGCTTTTGGTTTAGTATAAATTCACGAGTTTCAGCTTCCTGTGTAATATCTAAATATAAAAACTTATCCGATATTTTTTTAGAAAAATAGGTGCCAACAACAGAATACTTCTTGGCTAACTCAATGTATATCCTCGCTCCGACATAACTATTCGCACCGAGTATTAAGATTTTCATAAATTTTCCACTTTAGTTAAGTAAAGTAGCTAGTTTTGATGAGTAATATACTCAACAAACTTTTTTATTTTATCTCCGTATTCACGCATAATGAAGCTCAAATCGTCAGTAAAAACTTCTGGTGTTTCTTTCATTTCTTTCTCAAGTTCCGAAAGTGAATAAAAAAGCACCCCTTTTGCTTCGCGGTCAACGGGCCTAATACGTCCATCATAAACACCTAAATAAATATGGGCCTTGTTTGAAATTAATATTTTCTCTTTATTGATTAATCTAATTCGATTAATAAGACTAGTATCTAAATGCCGAATCAAAGCTGTCGTCTCTAGGAACTTCTTCAAAAGTGTGTATGTTTTTTCAAAGTCAGGTTGGTCTTTTAGTACAATAGAAGGCGTTTGAAGTTCTTGTATTGTTTCAACCATAACAGTGTAATCTGGTGTATCATCATTTTGCATGTGACCACCGATTGATTTATCTAGCAACCCAGGATTATGATTTTTATCAAAAGAACGTTTCTGGACTGTGAGTTCTCCATGCGAGTTAAAAATTAAAATATTCACTATTTCTATGGCGCGGGTCGGCTTTCCTTCTTTTTTAAAAGCTTCTACTTGCTCACGATAAAATTCTTCCCGCTCCATCGGAACAGCAACTAATGTATTATCTAATTTATATGTATTTACTATTTCAGACATAAATAACTACACAAAACTCTTTGGTATCGGGTGCGCGTGAGCAAGAGCTTTTACTTTTTCGCGGATTTCTGCTTTTTTATTGGCATTGTCTTTGTTTTTCAAAGTCTCAATCAAAAGGCGGGCGACTTCGGCGCAATCTTCTTCTTTAAATCCTCGCGTGGTTATAGCTGGCGTGCCAAAGCGAATGCCGGACGGATCAAGTGGTTTCCTCGTATCCCCCGCGATTGAATTCATATTTAAAGTAATACCTACTTCGTCTAGCACTGTCTGTGCTTCTTTACCTGTCACGCCAAGCGAGCCGAAAACATCGGCCAATATTAAATGATTGTCTGTACCTCCTCCGATCATCCGTACGCCTTCATCTTTTAGAACCTTCTCCATCGCTTTAGCGTTTTTCAAAACCTGCGCAGCATAAACTTTAAACTCTGGACGAAGTGCCTCGCCGAGGGCCACAGCTTTGGCGGCGATAGTGTGCATATGCGGACCGCCTTGAATACCAGGGAAAATAGATTTATCGATTTTTTTAGCGATCTCTTCATCCTCACGCGTTAAAATCATTCCTCCACGCGGACCGCGCAAGGTCTTGTGCGTCGTCGTCGTGATAATATCAAAACCGAAATCAAAAGGATTCGGCAAAACTTTCGCCGCAATAAGCCCGGCAATGTGCGCCATGTCCGCCATCGTGATAGCACCGACTTCTTTGGCAATGTCTACAAACTTCTGGTAATCCAACGATCGTGGATAAGCAGAAAATCCAGCTAAAATAATTTTTGGTTTGTGCTCAATGGCCATCGCGCGAAGATTTTCATAATCAATCTCGCCTGTCTCCGGGTCTTTCATTTTGTAAGTGATGAATTTATAAATCTTGGCCGGCAAAGTCATCGGGTGCCCGTGCGTCAAATGCCCGCCGTGCGAGAGATCCATACCGAGCACAGTGTCCCCCGGCACAAGTAATGCCGCGTAAACGGCTAGATTTGCCGGGGCGCCAGAATGCGGCTGAACATTGGCAAATTTACAATTGAAAAGCTG
>JAHFNF010000005.1 GCA_023267515.1 Candidatus Nomurabacteria bacterium
TCCAAATACCATTGGTGTTTATTGTCACCGCGCCGACAAAAATATTTGTTCCGCTGGTATCATTGTCTCCGAGTGTACCTGTAATGGAGCTTGTTCCTTTGACAGTCACACTTCCTGCTCCGTATTGAAGAGTTCCGGCTGTAATAGTTAAGTTGCCAGAAGTATTGCCAATGGTCCACGTGCCAGAGGTATTGGCGGTTACTGTGCCAGTAGTATTTAGTGTTAAACCCCCGCTCATTGTGAGTCCAGTAGACAGGGCTGTCCAAGATATTCCCCCACTAACAGTCAATGTTCCGGTAACATCTGTCGGAGCGCATGTATCCGTACTTGTTGAACCGCTAAGAGTTAGATTAACATATGTTGTTGCATAACAAGTCTGCGTTGCTCCTGAATAATTCACAGTACTTGAAGCAGATGCGGTAAACGTTCCAGAAGTTACCGTCAACGGAGTTGAACTTGCTGTTGTTAAGGTCAAAGTATTAGCACCTGTGAGAAATGCAGCGCTGGCATGATTTAGAGTTAAGGTTCCAGTTGATAAGTTTGTAGATGCTGTCAGCGTCCAGCTTGCTCCACCTGTCATATTAATCGCGACAGCTACGCTTGTTATGGTGCAAGTGATTGTCCCCGTGCCAGTAGTAAAGTTAAGTGTTGAATAATTCACATCATCACATGTTGGTGAGTTAGCAGTATATGTGACAGTATTTGCATTTGTTGAGGCGTCAATAAAACCGTTTGTATTGAAAGGTTTTGTTGCACTTCCTAAACTCAAAGTTGAACTTGCCCCTTGCTCCCATTCAGACGATGCATTATCACCGTCTAACGCGCCAGTGATTGTCACCGTTGCGTCATTTAGGTTTGAAATTTTTATAGCTCCAGCGACTGACACTGTACTACTAAATGTAATCCCAGCTGTTCCATCAACGTTTTGAGCATTTGTATCAAATGTTGTAGCCGCGCTAATAGTCGTTGTACCTCCGGAGTTGTTTGTTAGTCCTCCTTTGAAAGTAATTGCCCCTGTGCCTGTCGTCATCGTGCCAGTATTGGTGACAAGTCCGGTGAAAGCTTTTGTTCCAGTGTTACTTAAAGCAAGTGTGCCCGCATTGGAAGTGGTGCCTGTATTGGTCAAAGTAAAGTTCGCTCCGGTTGTAAACGAGGCGGTGTTGTTGATAGTAATATTGCCTGTCGTCATATTCGCTCCAGTCGTCAGCTGAGAAGTATCATTTAAAGTCACTCCGACAAGGGTGGAGGTGATTGCATCAGCAGTCCAGATAACAGCATTGCTCAATGTTAAAGTGCCGTTGACTGTAGTAACAGCACCAGTATATGTACCTGTAGCACCACTCAGAGTTAGATTATCATAGCCAGTCACGCGTATTGGCACCGCTCCAGTAGCAGAATACTCAACAGTTGATCCGACACCAGTAAGTGTGGTTGTACACGTACCCGTACAACCAGCGGTCGTCCACGGAGTTGTCGATGTTAATTTTATTGTTCCAGTATGAACCCCTGTATTAGTTGCAATTGTATTACTCCCGCTGGAAGATTCGGTCGTCATGGTTATTCCAGCAGCCGAAGTTGTCCCTGACTCTACATTAACTACTGCATTCACCAATCGTGTTCCGGATGAGCCCTGAAAAGATGCTGACGTTAGTTGTCCAGACAAAGTCAAAGTGGTAATGGTAATGGTCATTGTGTTAGTGCGTGTCGCGTTACCAAACGACGCATCAGTACCAACAGTCACTGAGCCAGCAGAAATAGCGCCAGCGCCAGCAAGTGACGCCGTGACTGAGCTTGTGGTTGAACTATTTCGAGTAATCGCTCCGCTGAGAGTTAAAGTAATTCCTGTGTTTACTGTAATTGTTCCTCCAGAAGTTGAAGTAAATGTGGCGCTCGTCACCGTGTTCGCCGGGTTAGCAGTGACAGTCATAGTAAAGTTTCCGATGCTGGCTGTATCTCCCGCACCCTGACCGGGATAACCCGCCGTCGTCCACGCCGTCGTGTCGTTCCAGTTTGCAGTTTTCGTCGCCACATATCCGACATCGGAAGCGACTTTCCACTCTCGCGCCTCACGCCAAACTTCTACAGACCCAGCTGGAGGACTACCCTCTGTAGAATCGGCGACAGAAGTACTAAATATTTTTGCTGGTCCTAAAATATAAAGCTCTGGGGAAATCTCGGGCGCTTGATATTCATAGCTTAATTCCACTGATTCACCGACATTCAAATCGACCGGCCAAGAAATTGTTGTAAAATTATTACTCGTGGGTGATTCTTCCGGTGGTAAAGTCACATCTCCGCCAAATGAATTATCGATAGAAAAACTAGCTGGCACTACTTCTTCTACTTTTCCATTAAAATTTTCTTTCGCAGTCACTTTTAAATGCATCACATACTTTGCTTTGTAAGGATTTATACGAGTGGCACCGATACGTTCAATAGAAAACGGCTCATCTGCTTTGACTGTAAAACTATCTGTCACTGTATAACCGACTTCAAGATTCTTTAGCGTCATTGTATAGGTGCCTGGTTTTTGTGGCGTATAGTGCACGTAATAATCCGGTTCGTCGGTGACATTATCGCGCCCGCATGTATCACTTGAAACAATACTTCCGGTGCTTGTTTTAAAAATCACTCCACCATCTGGACCTTGGATTTTAAGTTCAAGCTTTGTATTACAAATAGTGTGACCTTGCTGGTTAAGTGAGGCCATCTGTATGTATGCTTCTTCGCCCGGCTCATATATAGATTTATTTGTATTGATTGCCAATACTCCCCACATAAAATCTTTTTCAAGAGTAACAATGGTTCCATCGTCTTGTAATACTTTCGCGTGAAAATGATACGGACCGGGCTCAAAGTGATTATCGTTTTTATTTGAAACGGTTATTTTATAATTTCCCGCATCATCTTGCTCCAAGACAAATTGCGGGTGAATCGTTTCTCCTCGCAGATTTTCAAGCTCTACTTTAATATCAGACAGGGAAGGCTCTAAGGGGGTGGGGTCGGGAGCTTGGGCAAATGCAACTGGAATATGAAACAAGCTCACTGGGCTTTCTGGTTCAATTGTTTTAGGAGTTGGAATATCCGGACCCTCTAACACTTCTACTTTTGGCAGGGTCAGAGGTGGAACAATATCAGCTGTTGGCTCTGATAAAGTAGTTTTGTCCTCTATGCCAACAATATTTTTAATGGCCTCTACTGAACTTTGCAGGATACCACTCTTATCACCCTCCAACAGGTCGGCCGGCGTCTCTTCCTGTGGTAAGCCGAGCGCATCTGGATACTCTTCTTTGATTTTTTTTGTCAGCTCACCATCTGGATCTTCCACGATCTTTGCGTCACCGGTATTCACCAGTTCAGCTACTTCTGCTGAACTAAAATCAACGCGAGAAACCGTAAAAATTGGTTCTTCTTTAATACCATAATCATGCTTATCCGTCTCTACATACTCTGAATCCTCTAAAAGCACTTCTGGCTTTGGTGTCTCGGGCTGCGCTTGAGCAGACTCTACTTCCAGCCACATTGAATCAAGATAAACGATAGGCGCTGCGTCAATCGTATCAATGCTCTTGAAACTCACCTGCACTTTGGAAATATTATCCCAAGAAAGATATGGAATGGGGATATCAAAGCTGGCATCTCTCCAACTTGAACGGTTTACTCTCCCGAGAGATTCCCAGTTCTCTCCATCTAATGTATAGAAAACTTCCAAAAACTCACCGTTGTCATTTTGCACTGCCCTCTCCTCAGCCGCTGGCACTTCAGCAGGGGGTGTTTCTACGAGCGAATTGTTTGCTTCATTTTCAAGCTGGGTCAGAGGAATTTCTGGCTCAATCGGCGGAATATTATTTTCAGGTTGAACCTCAGGGCTCGGATCTACTGGCGCAGATACCTCAGGCGCTGGATTTTCTACTGGTTGAGGAGTGGGTTCATCCGGAGCTTGCGTTTCCTGTGCAAAAGCGTGATTGAATAATTTATCAAAAAAAGAGACCGGCGCAGTATCACTGCTGTTGTCCGGCAGAGGTGCTTCTTCCGGAGGCGGAGTTGATTCATCGCTCGGTGCTGGTGCAGAATCTGCTGGCGGAGTTTCCGTAGGTGTTTCAGAATTTTGATCAGTCGATGTTTGATCTGGTGTTGGGGTTGTATCAGTTGAAGTATTATCTCCTGATCCTTCAATGATAGTGATGGGTTCCGGGTTTTGATTAAGTGTGCTGTCTATGCTTTCCGACGGAGTCGGCTCTGGCACTTCAGTGTCAGTGATAAGCCAGGAAACATGCAAAGTTAATTTTGTCGGCACTTCCGTGAGTGGAACCTCGCTATTGAAGCCTCCACAGAAAATTTGTCCGCTGGTATTTTTAAGCACCGCAGAATTACCGGAATTAAAGCCGCTTTCCAATTCGGCACTATCCACATTCGGCAAGCCTTGCGCTTTTTCTGGATTTTCCCAACCCCCAAGGCAAGAAGTAGAATAAATATTTGTCACAGTGGAACGGGCGTGCGGAGAAAAAATACTAAATACAAAAACTATAATAAAGAAAAATACTGTGCCAAAAACAATCGGGTGGGTCTTTAAAAAATGTATTGTTTTATTTGGGTAAAACTTTAAAACATAAACCTTTTCACGCAAGGAAACCACTCCCCTTTTTTTATCAAGGAAGACATCATATAAGGATTTTTTTTCTTGTTTCTTCACTGGCCTCCGCCAAAACCGCATAGGGATATTATATCACAGGTTTTTTAGATAAAAACACTCAAACAAGCTTATTTGCTATACCAATATAGGAAAGCGGGGTAAATTTTTTTAACTCTGTTTTTAGCTTGTTAGAAACCTTTAAATTGTCTATAAATTTCTTAAAGTCGCTCATAGTCACGGCCTTTCCACGGGTTAATTCTTTTAGCGCCTCATAGGGAATAGGATAGTTTTCTCGGCGAAGCACTGTCTGGATTGCCTCAGCTATCACTTCCGGATGCGCATTTAAATCTTCTTTAATTTTTCGCTCGTTTATGGATATTTTACCTATACCCTTCAAAAGCATTGTGTAGGCAAGTAATGAGTGCCCGAAGGCTGTGCCGATAGCGCGTTCTACGGTTGAGTCTGAAAGGTCACGTTGAAGACGGGACACCGGTAATTTTCGAGCAAAGAATTCAAACAGAGCGTTCGCCAGACCCAAATTCCCTTCCGAGTTTTCAAAATCAATCGGATTTATTTTATGTGGCATCGTGGAAGAGCCGACCTCCCCCGCCTTCGGCTTTTGAGTAATCCAATTGTCAGAAATATATCTCCACACATCCTGATTAAAATCTAAAAGAATTGTATTTATTCTTCGCACTGTATCAAACACTGCCACATAGCTATCGTGGCATTCTATCTGCGTTGTGATTAAATTTGCTTCTAACTTCTGATTTCTTTGTTTCGGATTTTTATTAAAACTTTCAATAAATTTTTTAGAAAACTCCGGCCAATTTACTTTTGGATACGCCGCCATATGCGCATTCCAATTCCCTGTCGCCCCATTTAACTTTGCTTGGATTTTTATATTTTTAAGGCCTTCCAATCTTTTTTCTAACCGCACTACAAACACTTTCATTTCTTTTCCAAAAGTTGTAGGGCTTGCTGGCTGGCCGTGAGTGCGAGCAAGCATCGGCAGGGCTTTGTATTTTTTGGCCAAACTATTTAATTCTTTCACTATTTTCTCTATTCCCGGCACGAGCACTTTATCCAATGAATCCGAAATAATCAAGGCATAAGAAATGTTGTTTGTGTCTTCCGAAGTTAACGCAAAATGCACCCATTCAATACTGTCTTTCAAACTTGTTTTTGAAAGTTTTTCTTTTATAAAGTACTCCACTGCTTTGACATCGTGATTTGTCGTAGCTTCTATACTTTTTATTGCTTGATATGATGCTTCATTCCATTTCTCAAAAAGCGCGCGGATTATTTTTATTTCTTTTGGATTGAATTTCCTTAAATGAGTTTTCCTAGAAATTGATAGTGCGATCAAATATTCGCATTCCATCATCACCCGATATTTCATCAGCGCCTCCTCGCTTAAATACGGCGCGAGCGCCCTAGTCTTTTCAAAATATCTTCCGTCCAATGGATTTATCGCGCCTATCATATTATTTACTTAAATTCTTAGTAATCCTATCCATCGCGGACTGGCTGAAATCGTGATTGAATGGCTTTCCAGTAACCATCTCGTAAATTTCAATATACCGGCGGGAAAGCTCGGCGACGAGCTCGGGCGGTGCCGGCGGGAGAACTGCGTCTTTGTACGGATCAGAGTGGTCCTTGAACCACATTCGGAGGAATTCTTTATCAAAATATTCTGGGTCCTCACCTTTATTAAAACGCTCGTCGTAACTCCCTGCTTTCCAATATCTGGAAGAGTCCGGCGTGTGGATTTCATCAATTAGCATAAGTTTGCCGTCAACGTCCAAGCCAAATTCGTATTTTGTATCAACAAGTATAAGCCCGCGTGAAAGAGCAATCTCTTGTCCCCTTTTAAATAACGCTTTGGCAACTCGCTCTACCTCGGTCACCATTTCACGAGTGAGCAATCTTTCCGCTACGATTTCATCTGGTGACAAAGTCCTATCGTGCTCTTCAAACTTTGTAGAAGGTGTAAAAACCGGCTCATCCAACTTCTGATTTTTCTTTAATCCCTCCGGTAAAACAAAGTTTCCAAAATCTCTTTTTCCGTCTTTGTAATGGGTCCAAAGCGAGGTAGAGGTGACACCGGTAATATATCCTCGAACGACGGCTTCAATCGGAAGTGGTTTGCATTTCTTAGCGACCAAGACACTCGGGTCTGGCACGGAGAGAACGTGATTGGCAATTATGTCTTTTGTATTCTCAAACCAAAATAAACTTACCTGATTTAAGATTTCCCCCTTAAAAGGGATAAAAGCAATATTGCGATCAAAAGAAGAGTGCCTATCTGTGGAAACCAAAGTAATCCTGTCATCTGCGATATAAATATCCCGCACCTTGCCGACTTTCTTCTCCCCCAAATTTGTAAAATTTGTTTCTTTTAAAACATCATCTATATGTTCCTGTATAATTTTTATATCCACAGTTTTTTAATAATACGGTAAAAAAAGTAAAAAGTAAATTACTTGACTAATAGTTATAAAATGGTAAATTCAAGATAGATTTTTGTTCCATAATAAAAATCTCGGGGTTGCCGAAAACTGATAGAGTAGGCTAATGTAAATCTATTTACCATGAAAAAAATATTGGTACCGATTACTGTTCTGGCTCTAAATAGGCTGGAATATTTCGAAAAAGTCATGGGGCTGTTAGGAGAACATTCTGCAGACCTTAACAAAACAGGGCACTTTAATGAAGTCAGAATCAACCCATCAACAATTATTAAGCATTCTGAAATCATTTCTGTTCAATTATTCCCAAAATCCCCGGAGGAATGGAAAAAATATAATGATGGTGCACGAGAGAAAAAGAAGCTATGGTTCAAAGAAAATCTGTTGGACTCCGGCTTAGTTGAGGTTCTTGATTCCTATGTTCTGGAAATTGAAGTACCCGAAACTGTCCCCGCAGAATGAAATCATCATTGTTAGAAATCCGCTGAGGCTGAAGCCTTGGTGGATTTTTATTTTAATACGACTTTGCCATTACCTTTAATAATTTTACCTATCCAAAATACTGGATACTTGCCAAGAATTTGCTCCACTTTATTTTTTTCTTTTTCAGGCACTACTATCACTAGCCCAATGCCCATATTGAAAACTGTATACATTTCTGTTTCGGAGACTTTGCCAATGCGCTGCATATAAGGAAAAATCGGCAGCATCGGCCAAGAACCTTTAGCAATTTCAGCATTTAAATTTTTGGGCAGCACACGCGGGATATTTTCTATAAATCCGCCACCGGTAATGTGCGCAATGCCTCGTACATCAATACCAGCGTCTATGACTTTCAATACCGGCTTTGTGTAATTTGTATGCACTTTTAGAAGTGCTTCACCGACAGTTTCTCCTAGCTCTCTCACTTTTGTTTTTACAGTATTTTTGGCAGTTTTGAAAATCAGCTTGCGGGCAAGAGAAAAACCATTGGTGTGAAGTCCTGACGACGGAAATCCTAAAATAATATCTCCTTTTTTAATTTTTTCTCCGGTAATAATTTTATCTTTTTCTACAATACCTGTAATAGAGCCAACTATATCATGTTCACCTTTAGCATATATGCCCGGCATTTCCGCTGTCTCGCCACCTATTATTGCCACTCCCGCTTCTCTGCAAGCCTTGGCCATACCGCCAACAATCTCTTGCATAACTTTTGGATCAAGCGTTTCATTTGCTACATAATCAAGAAAAGTCAGCGGTCTGGCGCCCATTGCGATTATATCTCCACAACTATGCCCAACCATATCTTCCCCGACAGAATCATACTTTTTCATCATCCTTGCGACAGCAAGCTTTGTACCGACTCCATCAATACTTTGCACCAAGACAGGATTTTTATAATTTTTCATAATGTCGGAGAGATCAAAAAGCCCACCAAAACTCCCAATGCCTGTGAGCACTGCTTTGGTGTGCGTAGAAGCCACATCTTTTTTTATTTTCTTTACCGAAAGATTTCCCGCTTCTATATTTACGCCGGATTTTCTGTAAAGATTACTCATCCTATTTATTTAAATATTTTCGGTAACCAATCTTTAAAAGTTTCTCACCCTTTACTTCAATTTCATCCCGCATCTTTTTCTTATAAGCGATTAATTTCTTTTCAAGATTTTTGTCAGATGTGGCAAGAATTTGCACAGCAAGAAGCCCTGCATTTTTTGCGGCATTGATGCCGACAGTGGCCACTGGAATACCCGGTGGCATTTGAGCAGTGGAAAGTAGAGAATCCAATCCGTCCAATGTTTTTGCTTTCACTGGAATACCAATCACAGGTAAAGTCGTCAGAGAGGCCATAACGCCGGCCAAATGCGCCGAGCCACCGGCCCCACCAATCAGTACTTTAATACCGTGCCCTTTGGCATTTGTAATATGCTTATGCACCAAGTCTGGGCTCCGGTGCGCCGAAGCCACGGTCATATCATAAGAGACCCCAAATTCTTCAAGTACTTTGGCTGCTTCCGCCATTACCTCCAAATCCGAATCCGAGCCCATAAGTATGCCGACTTGTATCTTTTTCATATTACTATATTAGCATTAAAAACAAAAAAGAAAAGGGCATCCTATAAAAAGGATACCCACAGCATAGCTGTGGGTTCTTTTTTTAACCAATGATTTTTACTTGCCATTTTGCAATTCATTAGCGCCATCATGGCCACTTCCAAAACCATATTGTAGTTCTTTGAGATGACTTTCATCGTCAGGAACTTCGTAAACTTTTTTTGGTTTTGCCCGTTTAGAATCAGAAGATTGGGTAGGTGGGTAATTCTCTGATTCTCTGTCTCTGGTGTAATCTCTGTCTGCCATAATCGTTAGGTTTTAGATGTTGGTGAAATGTTTGGTAAACCACTTTTTGCTGCAATAAAGTGCAGATTGTTGACTTGCTCAGGATGGAGGAAAATACTGACCTGGTTGTTCACTTCATTGGCTTTTAAATACATACCCTGCGACTT
Organism: Candidatus Nomurabacteria bacterium; assembly: GCA_023267515.1. Classification (GTDB taxonomy): domain Bacteria; phylum Patescibacteriota; class Minisyncoccia; order Phycocordibacterales; family UBA9973; genus UBA9973. Next base: position 9,594 of record JAHFNF010000005.1, read on the forward strand.
GGTAGGGCAAGCGATGGTCAAAACTTGCACGCCATGGTGCGTAAAGGATTTTACCACTTGGGAAACTTTTGAAGAATCCACTTCAATGAAGTGAATGCCTCCATTGGAATTCTCCAAGGTTTTAGTCAAGCCGTGGACATCGCTACCGGCCGATTGTATTTCCGGAAAGTGGTCAACAACAGATTTGGTAAAAAAGTTGGTCTCAGCGCTATTTGTAGCACCGGAAAAAATAATGATTTTGGTGATGGTAGTGTTTTTCATTGTAAATGAATTTTAGAATGTGAGAGTATAAATAGATGTGGGGTATCCCGACCTCAATTTACCACGTGGAAAAACCTTCGGCAATGCAATTGAGCTTATAACCGGAGTGCTTTTTTACCTATATCCCGCCTATATTGTTTGCCCTCAAAGTGAACTTTATCCACAGCCTCATAGGCGGTGGCAAGCGCCTCTTCTAGGGTATTCCCCACTGCGGAAACCCCTAAAACCCGTCCGCCATTTGTAACCAGATTATTATTATCTATTTTAGTACCGGCATGAAATACAACTACGTTCGGATTTTCGCCCGCTTCCTTAATTCCTGATATTTTTTTACCTTTTTCGTACTCTCCTGGGTAGCCGGCCGAAGCAAGTACAATATTACAAGCAAAACCTTTCTTCCATTTTATTTCAATTTGACTTAGCTTTTTTTCTAGACAAGCTTCTATAATATCAATTAAATCAGTTTCCAAAAGCCGCATATAGCTTTGGGTCTCCGGGTCGCCAAAGCGCGCATTGAATTCTAAAATCTTTGGACCATCGGCTGTTAGCATTAATCCTGGAAAAAGTATCCCTTCAAAAATATTTCCATCTTTTTTCATCCCCGACAACGCAGAAGCAACGACTTCATCTTCAATTTTTTTTATCAAATCACGAGAGACAAAAGGCACAGGTGCCACGGTCCCCATTCCCCCAGTATTTGGTCCTGTATCATTTTCTCCAACACGCTTGTGATCTTGCGCCGGAGGAAATAAAGAGTAAGACACCCCGTCCGAAAATGCATGAGCGGAAATCTCCGGTCCAGTGAGAAACTCTTCCACTACGACAGTAGCGCCCGCTTCACCGAATACTTTTTTTACTAATGCATTTTCAAGAGCAAAGATTGCTTCATCTTTTGTTTCGCAAATCACCACACCTTTGCCAAGTGCCAAACCACTTGCTTTCACTACTATCGGCAAGGGATGATTTTCCACATAATTTTTTGCCTCATTAAAATCAGTAAAAGTTTTAAATTTAGCCGTAGGCAAATTGTGACGCTGCATAAAATCCTTGGCATGTGCTTTTGAAGATTCAAGCCGCGCCGCAGCCTTGGTCGGTCCCCAGATTTTTAAACCCTCACGCCTGAACTCATCTACAATACCGAGCGCTAGTGGGTCATCTGGCAAGGCCAAAGTTAAGTCAATTTTTTCTCGTTTCACAAAATCAATCAGCGCAGGAATATCCGTAGCTTTTATATCAACATTTGTTCCAAGCTCTACTGTCCCGCCATTCCCTGGCGCAAAAAAAAGCTCTCCTGCCTTTGGCGATTGCTTTACTTTCCATCCTACTGCGTGTTCCCTGCCTCCCGAGCCAATTATTAATACTTTTAATTTATTCATTTGTTTGTACTTAGCCTTTCTAAAACTTTCACATAAAGCTCATTCTCTTTTTTCTTTAATCTAATGTATAAAGTTTCAACATTATCATCCGGCAGAATTTTCTCATATGTTCTACCGAGAACAGGACCAAAGTCAAAATTTGAGGTCAAAAAATGAATAGAAGAGCCAGCAAAGGTGGCTTTTTGATCTAGAAAGTTCTGGATTGCTTTATTGGAGAGCATTCCTTTATTCCAAAGCGCATTGGTGCCGTTTGGATTTAAAATTTTCCCATTCTCTTCATCTGGAACTAACCCCGGATGTAGATTTAAAATTTTGTTTGGATACGCCAAAATCACCTCCTCTTTTATAATTTGTTTCCAACCTGCTAAACAAATGTAATCTGGGTTTAACTTTTGTAAAAGGGGCAACAGGGCTTCTTTTGCCGAGCAAATTTCAATTTCTAAGTTATTCGCTTTGGCATGTTCTAGTCCTGGCGCATCATTTTTATCTGAAATCACCGCGGAAATCTCTGCTTCAATTCGGCCACTCTTAATCCCGTCTATTATGGCCCCTAGATTGGTGCCAGTGCCAACGTCCGAAATTAATATTGCCAACCTTAATTTCATATCATCTCATCAAGCTTGGTAATATCTTTTGCCCGCTCGTGTATATCAATCGGGTAAATGCCAGTAAAGCAAGAAGTGGAAAGCAGTTCTTCGGGCACGCCCACCGCTTTTATCATCCCACTATACGAAAGATAATGTAAACTTGTGGCGCCTAAATATTCACGGATTTGCTCTTTCGTTTTATTTGCCGCGATTAAATCTTTTTGGAGCGGTGTATCTATCCCGTAAAAATCCGGATAGCGAATCGGTGGTGAACTCACCACAAAATGCACTTCTTTTGCGCCTGCTTCAAAAATGGCTTTTACAATTTGCCTTGAAGTCGTCCCTCGCACTATTGAATCATCCATCACAATGACTCGCTTGCCAGAAAGAGCCTGAGGCAAGGGCACCAATTTCATTTTTACACCAGCATCGCGCAAGTGTTGTTCAGGCTGTATAAAAGTGCGATGTATATAGCGATTCTTCACCAAGGCCATATCAAAAGGAATGCCAGATTTTTGAGAGTACCCAATGGCGACAGGTATAGCAGTCTCCGGCACCGGCACAACGACATCAACATCAGGATGAAACTCTTTGGCTAATTCTTCTCCGAAACGTCGGCGCACTTCGTTCACTGACTGGCCAAGGAGAGTGCTGTCGGGCCGGGAAAAATAAACGAATTCAAAAACATCCAGTTTTGGTACAGCCTCTCTGAGTTGTTTCTCTCTGACCCCTTTTTCATCCACCACGATCATCCCTCCCTGTGGAACTGCTTTTAAAAACTTCGCCTCCATACCACTAAACGCGCAAGTTTCTGACGCAAAGACATACGCGCCATTCAATGTTCCCATCGCAAAAGGTCTCATTCCTGAATAATCTCTCACTGCAATAAGCTCCCGTTTCCCCATTATGAGGACTGAGAAGGCGCCAGTCCAAAACGGATACGCTTTTTCCACCGCGTCCGGCAAATTCATCCCAAGATCAACAAAATGCTGGACGGACTTTGCCATTAAAATAGAGTCGGAACATTTTTCATCCACGTCTGCATCTGATTTCAAAAGATCTTGCAGAGCTTTCACACTCGGTAGATTGCCATTGTGCACCAAGACAAAATCTTTCTCCTCTACCGGCTGAGCATATTTAAAAATAGAACCCTTGGAAGTGGAATACCTGTTGTGCCCGACAGCAATATAACCCGGCAAACTTTTTATTATTTCTTCATTGAAAACTTGTGGCACCAGACCCATCCCTTTGTGGCAATATATTTTTTCTCCGTCCGTTGTCGCAATCCCGGAGCTCTCTTGGCCTCGGTGTTGAAGAGCAAACAATCCGAAAAAAGAAAGACGGCTGACATCCAAGCCTGTCCCATAAACACCAAAAACCGCGCATTTTTCATTTAAATCCATGCTTATTTTTTGAAATAGTTAACGGCGTTCTTAAAAATTTGTAAACCCGGCCCCTCCTTTGAAACTGTACTTTTGATCTTTTTGTTCTGCCAAAGAGGACTCTGATGCGAAAACATCGCCCGCTCTGGGTGAGGCATCAGCCCCATTACCCTCCCATTATACGCCAAAACCCCGGCAATGTCATAATCCGCGCCATTTGGATTTTTCTCTAAATTTTGGAATTTACAAATCTCTCCCTTTTCATACTTAAAAGCAATTTGTTTATTTTTTTGCAAATTTTTGTATTCCTTTGGACTGATGACATACCTCCCTTCACCGTGCGCTATCGGCACGGAAAGTTTTTTCATACCTGTGAGCCACGGGCTTCTTGCCCAGCCTTGGCGCGGGTTGCCTTCCACTTTAAGATCAACCCAACGATCAATGTATTTCCCATTTTTATTGTGTGTTAAGGCCCCAGGCAATATTCCTAAATTCGTCATTATTTGAAAACCATTACATATTCCTATTGCTAAGGTATCGCGAGATAAAAACTCTGCCAACTCTTTCGCTAGGTGATTTTTAAATTTATTTGCATAGGCTTTTCCGCTCCCAGTATCATCTCCGTAAGAAAATCCACCTGGAAAAGCAAGGATGTCATACTCCGAAAGCATTTCAGGGCTTGCGATTAAATCATTGATATGAACAATGTCTGCAACTATATTTATCTTTGCACCCGCCCATTCAAAAGCAAACTTTGTCTCCTCTTCGCAATTGAGCCCATAACCGCTCATCACTATCACTTTCGGTTTTTTATTTTTCTTGATTTTTGTTTTCATTTCATTTTTTCGCTAAAACTGTGGTAGGCCTTGTATAATTTTTTAACATCTGTTTGAATTATTTTTTTTCCTTTCACGCCGGTGATAACTACTTTTTCATCTTTGGAAACTTTTCCCAAAACTGCTCGTGGAATAGGCATCATTATTTTTTCAAATTGATTTACATTTTGGGGTGTTACAGAAACTATTATCCTGCCTTGGCTTTCAGAAAATAATTTTGCGTCATCACTTGATGTGAGCCCTGGAATATTGGCGACAGAGACTTTACAGCCGAGCATTCCGCCTATTGATGCCTTGGAAAGCGCTACGGCCAGACCGCCAGAGCTTACCGATATTGCTGAGGCAACTAACTCTCTTTGAATGGCATTTTCTAATGCTTGATAAGTCTTTAAATTTTTCTTCCATTCTACTTTTGGCACATTACTGCCAATATTATTACTTTTTTCTTTCTTTGCTAATAACTTGAAATATTCACTTGCACCAAGCTCATCATAGGTGTCCCCTAATAAATAAATCACGTCCCCTCCATTTTTAAACTCAGGCGAGACAGTTTTATTTATATCTTTAATTACTCCAATGGCAGAAATTAAAAGCGTTGGGGGTATAGAGATTGCCACGGGTTTGCCCTTTTCGTCGTAGCCTTTAAAGTCGTTGAACATACTGTCCTTGCCAGAAATAAATGGTGTGCCGTAACCGACTGCATACTCATAGCACGCCTTAATAGCATCCACCAGCTCTGCCAAGCGCGTCTTGTCATTGGAAGAGCACCAGCAGAAATTATCTAGTATAGCGAGATGAGAAAGTGATCCACCGGCAACGATAGCATTTCGGACCGCTGTATCAATCGCCGAGGCGGCCATATGGTAAGTGGAAATATCTGAATAGGATGGGTAAATTCCAGTGGAAACCACGGCCCCTTTTTTAGAAGTGAGCACTGGCTTGAAAACTTGCGCGTCGGTATTTATTCTGCCAGACCCTGAAAGTGGTTTTAAGACGGAGGATGCTTGCACTTCGTGGTCATACTGCTCGGAAATAAAAGCAAAGCCACTGAGATTTGGATTGGCGATCATTTCCTCTAAAATTTTTGCGCGATTTTCCTTTGATGCTTTTGGCTCTGGATAAGAACGGACTATGGGAGTAATTTCTAAATGTTTTTGTGGCAAACCGTTGTGCAAAAATTCCAACGGCAAATCCATAATTTTTTTGCCATTGTAATTCACGATGCATTTCCCAGAATCAGTGAATTCTCCGATCACCGTCGCCTCCACTCCCCGACTCTCCATCAGTTTTTGAAATACTTTCCATTTTTCTCTCGGCACTGATAAAGTCATTCGTTCTTGCGACTCTGAAATCCAAATCTCCCACGGGCGCATGCCTGGGTATTTAAGTGGTACTTTTTCAAGATCCACTTCCGCGCCACCACATTCTCTGGCCATCTCCGCTACTGAACAAGAGATTCCTCCCGCGCCGTTATCTGTAATACTATTGTATAAATCCATCCCTCGTGCTTCTTTCACTATCGCATCACTCATTTTCTTTTGAGTTATCGGATCGCCGATCTGCACTGCGGTAGCCGGTGATGCCGAATCCATCACCACCGAGGAAAAAGTCGCGCCGTGAATGCCGTCCGCGCCCACTCGCCCACCGGCCATCACAATGTAATCCCCGGGCATAGCCTTCTTCTCGTGGGAAAGTTTGCCATTTATCTTCCTAGGAATTATGCCAACCGTACCGGCAAAGACCAACGGCTTTCCGCGAAATCTTTCGTCGTATCTGGTAAATCCGGAAAGCGTGGGAATCCCCGAGCAATTGCCCCCAGCATTGATGCCTTTTATTACTCCGTCAATGATGCGACTCGGTGGGAGCATTTTCTGCTTTAACTCTTTATCTTTAAAAAGAGCTCTTGTATCATCCGGATAGGCAAAGCAAAAGCCGTAAGCATTTGCGACAGGTTTGGCGCCTAGACCGAAACCCACCGTATCACGGTTAACTCCGACAATACCAGTAATAGCTCCACCGTATGGGTCTAAAGCGGAAGGACTGTTGTGCGTCTCCACTTTGTGGGTTATTAAAAACTCGTTATCAAATACGATTCCTCCCGCATTATCAGAAAAAACCGAAACGCAAAAATCTTTGCTTCCCATTCTATCTCTTATTAAATTCGTCGCGCCTTTTATATAAGTTTTATAAAGACCACTTTTTATATCAGCAATCGGATTGGCAAAAATAGTGTGCTTGCAGTGCTCGCTCCAAGTCTGCGCCAAGGCTTCAAGCTCAATATCACTCGGGTCCCGCCCAGCTTTGTAAAAAAAATCTTTTATCGCTTTCATAGAAAGTAAATCAAGAGCCAGCGGTCCACGGCGGAGTCCAGTGTCGTCCACTATCCCAAGATTCCCAATTTTTTCAAGCTCATCGTCAGAGACTCCGAGCGGTACTTTGATGACATCTTTTTTTACTGGTAACACGACTTGCGGCACAACCATTGGTAGGCCATTTTGTTTTTTGATTTCCTGCGCACTGCCTACGTATGCGCGCTCAATAAGTGGATTGTAAAGTGACCCGGCAAAAACTTCTGCATCTTTTTTTGAAATACTGCCAGAAAATAAAAAAACTCGCGAAGTATAAACCGCGAGATTTTTGTCACCCTCTAAATGCAGTAAGTCAGAAATAGTTTCTTTTGCGGTGTGGCCCACATTATCCGTCACTCCTGGCAAATACCCAATCTCTAAAGCAAAAGAATATTTATCTGTCTCAGGTATAATATTTACCGAGAACTTTTCTATCGCTTGGTTGGTTAACGCCTCCCCTATTTTATGCAAGTCTTTTTTGGACAGCTGGGAATCAATAATGTAGGAATCAATCAGGGTAATGCCTTTCAGTTTGCCACCTATGCCCAGGGAGCGCCAAGACTTTGAGAGCATTTCAGCTCGGCTATCCATCCCTTTGGGCATTACATAAATACGCGAAATCATATCCTGATTTTAAGGTATTTTGGGGAGAATGGCAACAAAAAATGATTCCAAAATTTTTATAATTTACTCACTACTTAGCAGAAATTTGAAACTCTGGACTACTTTTTCAAGCTCAGCCTGAACTTTAACCTTATCAAACTCTTTGATATTTTGATCCGGAGAATAATTTCCAATGTTTGTGGAGTGAATGAAATACTCAATCACATAGCAGTCCCCATCTAAAATCCCGCGATAGCTGGTCACCTCGTAAAAGTTCCCTGCGGCTGCATCTTTTGAAATAATCTTATGAAAAGGTAAACCACCCATTAAAACTGAACCGGCATCTTCTTCATTTTGCCCCACTTCAATACAGGAAAGAATGGATGAAAGCTCACTTGATCTGCCAAAAGTCATTCTCGCCTCGGAAAAGTTCGTGCCGGTCATATATGACCTGGATATTGTGAGCGTTGCAAAAACGATACCATTATTTTGGGCATCCAGTCTCCAGTCCACAGTTTCCTCCTGTGTGCCAGGAATTAAAGTAGTAAAATTTTTATCATATGAAAAACTTATTGATCCACTGGGATCGATATAAGAGGAAAGATTACTAGCATTATTTTGGGTCACTGGCGCTATCACCAATTGCGCTCTGAAAAACCAAAGGTAAACACCTATTAGGAGAATCACGGACACTATTACTAGCTGCCAAATTAATTTTACCCGAGCATTTAGCATAATTTGATAGATTAAAATCCTAGGTCTTCATTTACTAATATTATTCTCACTTTTCTTTTTGACTGTTTTTCGGCGTTAAAGATGACGATCTTGCTCGGATTTGTGCCGACACCGTATTTTTCCTGCATATGCTTTTCTTCAAGCGGGATGACGTGCTCGTAAAGACGGTTCATCGCATCCGCAAGTGTCGGTACAATTTTTTTAGTACTTACTATAAAAATAAGATTCGGCGAGGTGAATACTATATGTGGCAATTGACTTCCGCTGTTTGACGCTATTACAAACTCGCCTGTCTCGGCCAGAGCGTGAATACTGCCTAAATAATAATCCGAAGATACGGCCTGCTTTCTGAGCTCTATTTTCTTTTCTGGATCTGTCTCTGCAATTATTCCATCATGCAAATTCTTCCATGGGTGTGCCCCTCCCTTAAGATATTCCACAAAGCCGATTTGTTCTAGCGTCACGGATGAGCCATTCATCAATGATGCACCCGCCGGTATGAGCTCTTTTATTTTCGCAAGCGCTTCCGCGCCACTCTCTACCATAAAAGCCTCCACATTCCTCGGAGCAAGAGATTGTATAGTTTTTTCAACTGATTCTTTTTTGGCTAGTTGGGTGTAATCCATACTATGGAGTATAGCACGGTTTTTACTAGACTTTCTTTTCTTTACAGGTTCTTATAAAAACAACCATAATGGCGTTTGTAATAATCATCACTATTGAGTGGAGCATTGTTGCTAGATTGTAAGAGTCTAAAACTGATAAAATCAGAGAGTGCCTTAGAACATTGGTACCGTATAGTAACCACGTCTCAGACTTTGGGTAACAAAAAGTTTTATACAATGTCGGCATAAATCCGAGTAAATCTATGGATACCATTACGATGACGGAGATGGTCGGGTCTTTGGTGAGAATCCACGGAATAAGCCCAAGCAATGCTACTGCCAAAAAATATTTATCTCTTTTAGGCGGACTCTTGAATCCATATTTAAGAGAAAATAAAAATATTATCAGAGTAAAAACTTCTGAAACAGCAATCGGGATAACGGCCGTCCCGGCTCCTTTTTCTAATGCGCCAAAAAACACCACAAAAGATACTATCGTCCACACCAGCCAAGTGTAGGGATGTGGTTTCACCCGCCTCCGCACCACGTCCAAGAGATATGGAATATTCCCCACTACCGCCAGCGCTGAAGCAAAGATAATGATGATTTCTTTCACTTAATTATTCTAACACAGTGCTACTTGATTGTTTTTTAACACCTTGAACATTTTTAACAAAAAAATCTACGCCGTCTGAAAGTATTTTGGCATATCCTCCGTTTTTAAAGGAACCGCCGGGGAGCTCTTTCTTTGTTGCATAACCTGTCTTTACTAGGAACATCCGAATAGGACCCCCATGGCTCACTACGAGCACAGTCTTTCCGATATAGGCTGCTGAGATTTCACGTAATTGAACGAGAAATCTAGCCACCAATGTTTCATCAGTTTCAATATCCTCTGCCAATTTAAAAGACCAGCTTTCCTCATCCGACAGACTTTCCCTTTTTACTAACTGCTCTTTAAGTATTTGTTTGAATTCATCGGAGTGTTTTCCTTCAAAACTGCCGTAGCTCCGTTCTCGGAGCAGTTTAGAAGTTTGCACGATAATATCTCTATCAAGCTTTATTATTTCTGCTGTTTTTTGAGTGCGGGTCAAATCAGAAGAAAAAATAGCATCAAAATGAATATCTTTTAATTTTTCACTCGTAGCTTTTGCTTGTTCTATTCCTTTTTCAGTTAAAAGTGAATTTGTCTGG
>JAHFNF010000040.1 GCA_023267515.1 Candidatus Nomurabacteria bacterium
GTCGCTTCCTCCCCCGCACCGACGGAAGTCTTGAACATCACATTGAATTGCTTGCCGTCCTCTGTTGGATCAGTAAATCCTGAAACATGGCCCGAGGACTCCCAGACTTTTGGATTTAAAATTATAGAAGAATTAATACCGTACATATCACGCCTATTGTCCACAAACTTCTTCCACCAAGCATTTTTAATATTATTCACGAGCGCCACACCGTAATGCCCATAGTCATAAAACCCGGCGAGCCCTCCGTAAACCTCTGAGCCTGGAAAAACAAAGCCGCGTCTTTTGCAAAGCGACACTATTTTTTCCATTAAATTATTTTCTTCTTCTTTTTTCATTTTATTCCACTACCCTTTCTCCGCCAACTGGAAAATCCGGATCGCTTGAAAGCTTGGTGGTAAGTGATGTCTTGTTTACACGCACATCCACATTAGCAAAATCATCGTGCCCGGTCAAAATCGCGTCATTGATAATAGTCGGCACTGTATCCACTTGGGAGAAAGATGGGGTAAAGGCAATTTGGAAAGATACTTCTTTGTCCCCGCCCGTAATTCCCGTGCCTTTCGGCACAGTACCGATATTCCAGACGATTTCTTTCGTAGAAGGGTTGTACTTCAAATCTTCTCCTTCCGGCGAGACGGGTCCGACAAATCGCACTAGTGGCGGCAAAGTAGAGCTTACTTTCACATTGGAAATGTTGTTTGCCGTATTTGAAACGGACCAAACCACGGTATATGTGGTTTCTTGTTCTGATTTTGCCGGTATTGGACCGGTATTTACAAAGGCTCCGGAGTAGTAAAGCGCTTTGGCCGCCAGCCCAACATCAGAGATTATTTTAATTGTCTTTGATTCTGAGTCAGAGAGCGAATTCACCGCATTTCCCTCGATTGGCTGCTTGCCACTTATAGATACATCCACATTTATAGTTGGATCTGCGATAAGGCCACCAGATGTAAAGAGTGGCAGTGGAAAGACAGAGAAACTTACCGTGCTGCTTGACCCAGATTCTACTTGAACAAAACCATTATCAGAATTTTTGTCCCAAATTATCGTGTCGTTGGAAGAATTGTAAAAACCATTTGGCGTAGTTATTTTTCGGCGGTCCAGCGCGTTACCGGAAAGCTTTGCTGTGATGATCACATCATTGAGAGTTGTCGGCAGATTGTTGGTCCATTGTATTTCTCCTGTAATATTCGCCTTGGAATCAGAAGCGTATTCATTTTGATAAACACCGTTTACAAAGAGCCTTGCTTCTATGAAAGGTCTTTTAATTAAAACCAGATGCCCTAAAGAGTTGAAGACCACCCCGACGACAGTCTTATCGGAATCGCTTTTTGAACCGGCAAAAAAATGAAAAGTTTTTTCTTCGCCGTCTTCCACTCCCACCATCACCCCGTTAATTGCGATTTGACGGTCGGCCCCTGGCGAAAGATCTCCCAAGTCCCAAAGATTATTGCCAATTGATGGGGAGGGGCTAGCAGATTTAAATTGAAAACCTGGCGGATAATCCGCTTTGAGTAATAGTCCTGGGGTGACACGGGTAGCATTTAGCGTGGCTTTGACTTTGAGAGTAATATTTTGATTTGGAGTGGCGGTATCAGGAGCATCTACCGAAAGATTTATCGGGGCAGAGCTTATAGAGACTGGGTAATCTTTATCTTTGATAAAGATGGCATTGGAACCTTCCACTCTATACTCTAAGGAAATCTTGATTGGTTTTATGCTGCCTTGTTCACCGAAGAGAGTAACTTTAAAATTATCCGTGCGTATATGACCGGCAGGAATGGTGCCCAGAGAATCCCTCAATCGCTCTGTCTCTTGCGAAGAATCGCTTCCCGAGCCCTTTGGATACTCTACTACCAAGTCCGCGAGCTCTAGTGGCGCGGCATTTTTATTCGTAATTTCAATTTGGAGGGGTAATTCTTCGCCACCAGCGGTAAAAGTATTGCCGAGCACCGCAATATTTATGTTTTCATTTGACACAGTATTCCCCCCAGAAAGCAATATATAGGCGGCAAAAGCCACTGCTAAGCCAAAAAAACATAAAGAAAAAATAAAAAACTTCTTAAATAAGGATGTTTTCAAAAAAATCTTTTGCGCCAATGCTTCTTTTTGCCCATCTTCCGCCCAAGTATCTGGCACATCGTAATGCTTCCTGCTAAAAATACCAGAACGCTTTATTTGGAGCGATTTATAACTTTTACTAAAAAGCTTTGTCTTTACGTCTTCTAGTTTGTGAAGCTTCTCTTTTTCTTCCTCGCTCATCATAGATGATGATTATACCATAAATTACATCTGTGTTTCACTGAGAGCCTTGTTGATTTCAGCTAAAATGAGCGGTCGGCTGGAACCCGCGACCGGTAACATCTCGTCCGCCCAAGGAGAGCCGACAAGCGAGACGAGGCGAGCGTCTCCACTAAAATACCCGAGATGATGCAACGCTCGCAGGACCAAGACCATTTCCGCATTCAGTAAGTCTTCCTTGTTCCCTGCCTTTTGTTCCAATAAGTAAAAACCCCCTAAAAGATCGTTGAATAAAGGCACATTTTGCTCTTCGCCGTGAAGTAATCGTACTAAAAGCCTAGAAACATTTGAAACTATTTTAAAAGTTTCATTTGATTTTAGAATCTCTGATAATTCGCCAGTGGAGGATGCGCTCGTCACCCGCCAAAAATCTTTCCCGCGTACCAGGTCAACTTTTATATAAGAATAATCTTGCATCACGTAGCGCAATTTGGAAGAAAGTTTCCGTACTCCCTGCGCCGAAGCGCGAATCATCCCGAGTTCGCGCGTAAAAATAGAATAGTACCTCCCCGCCTCGCCAAAGTTCCTGCTGCCCAATATTATCCCCTCTGTGTGGTAAATGTGATGCATTATATATCTTCTTCTTTGCCAATTTCTAAAACCTTAAAATCTATTCCTACTTTTGAAAGAAAATTACCCGGTATTGTGTAAATAAATTTAGCAAATGGTTTTAATGTTCCATCGTGTACCGGAAAACAAACTCTCGGACTGAGCTCTTTTGCGTAATCAATCGCGTCCTTCATTTTCATCCACGGGCCGAGTACTGGCAGTGCCAATATATCAGGCTGCGCTTTAGGTTTATTGAATGAGTCACCCGGATAGCAAAAAGAATTTATCATGTAGCCGGTATTTTGCACTTGTCCATAATCCTCGTAAATTTGAGCGTGCTTATTTCCAAAACCCTGGATGGCAATTCCATTAAAATCATAATTCTCTCCATCTTCTACTTTTATAAAACTTATACCAGCTTCGGTGAGTAACCGACCAACCGAGGTATTCGTAATCACCTTTGCCTCTGGATTATCTTGAAGAATTTGTTTTAAGGTTTCTATATGTAAATGATCTGCGTGTTCGTGAGTAATCAAAACCAAAGATATATCTCTCTCGGATGTAGATTCTCCCCCGTAATCAAAATTACTTGGATCTGTCATTATCCTTTTCCCATCAATTTCTATCACCAAACAACAATGCCCAAGTTTTTTGATTTTCATAATTTTACGAAGTTGAATTATTTTTCTTTTTTTCTTCTTCAAGTTCTACATTTACCTTATCAATAGCGGCGATGCAGGAGATGGAATTGCGAATATATAACCCCAAAATCACAAAAGCGGCGCCGACGAGGAGACTGATCGCTATTAAGATAAATCTATATGAAAAAATCTGGGCTCGCCAGCTTAAAGCGCTGATGTCCATACCAAAAATACCGACGACTTTGCCTTGCCACCACACCGGCGCGTAGCCGGAAACCCAAGACCCCCAGCTATCTTCATATGGCCCCTCAGTAAAAGAAACTGCGTCTAGATAATTTTTCATTTCAAGTGGTGAGGTCTCTTCATACACCTGGCCGGGTGGAGAATAATCTTTACTTGCGGGATCTTCTGAGTCAACCAGAAAGATAAGCTTGTCGTTCGTGGCATTGGAACGCTGAAAATAAAGGAAGCGGGCTCCTCCGTTTACGCTATGCAAGTCGTACAAAGTTTTCTTCAGTCTGTCATAGGCGGGCAAAACTAGATCTTGGTCTGTACCAGAAAGCTCTGCCACATCACTCCTGTTCGTAAGCATCGCGATTGTCTGAACTCGGGTCATTAAGTCCACCCTATTGGCAGCATCTATATTTCCAGCGACATAAGACGAGAGCAAAAGCCCGACCACAAAAAATAACAACGCGAAAACGAATGGAATGTAAGTCCAAATATAAGCGCTGCGAAACATTTTTGAGTCTGCTTTATATTTATAGAAGGGCTCTAACATATCAATATAGGCGCGCCTTATATTGTACCATATTGTCCGCCCTCTTGGATTCGAACCAAGGACCCCAGAGGTATAAGCTCTGTGCTCTAACCAACTGAGCTAAGGGCGGGTTATTAAGTAATATTACTTAATAAAGTTTGAATTGCAAAATGCTTTTAGACTAACCAAAACAGCTAAGGACGGGAAAACTTTTTACGCTTTAACTTCTTCTTTTTTCTTTGGCATTATACCATTCGCAATGATTATTTTTTCATATTCTTCTTGCTCCAACGTCTCCACCTCAATAAGTTTGTGCGCGATGGCATCCAGCGCTTTTTTATGCTCTTTCAATACCTTCTCGGCAGATTTTATACCGTCATCTATTATTCTGGAAACTTCTGCATCCACTTTGGCCGATACTGCCTCCGAATATCCTTTCTCTTCCACTCTTCCCCATTGTGGCGCGCCTCCTTCATCACCGAGCGATATTGGCCCGATAAGGTCGGACATTCCAAAACGGGTCACCATCGCTTTCGCTAAATTTGTCGCCACTTGCAAGTCTGAAGATGGCCCAGTAGTAATATCTCCGAAAATCATTTTTTCTGCCACATAGCCACCTAAAGACATCGCAATGTCGTCTATGAATTCTTTTTTAGATTGTAGTCGTCGGTCTTCAATCGGCAATTTCAGGGTGTATCCACCCGCCCGCCCACGAGCGACAATGGAAACTTTATGCACTGGGTCAGCATAAGGAAGGACTGAGGCGACTAAGGCATGCCCGGCTTCGTGATAAGCAGTGATTTCTTTTTCTTTTTTGGAAAGCAAATGGCTCTTGCGCTCGGGTCCGAGCATTACTTTTTCAATCGCACGAATCAAATCAAATTGGAAAACTTTTTTGCGATTTTCTCGCGCAGCGAGAATGGCACCTTCATTCATCAATGAGAATAAATCAGCTCCGGAAAATCCAGGCGTGCGCTCCGCTATTACTTTTAGGTTTATATCTTCGGCGAGTGGCTTTTTCACGGCGTGAATTTTCAGAATCTCTTCGCGGTCAGCTCGGTCCGGCAAATCTAAAATCACCTTGCGGTCAAAACGCCCTGGGCGGACGAGCGCTGGGTCCAAGACATCTGGCCTATTGGTCGCCGCGGTCACAATCACTTTATCCGTCGGCTCAAAGCCATCCATCTCTACTAGGATTTGATTTAAAGTTTGTTCGCGCTCGTCATTGCCCCCGCCATATCCCCCTCCGCGGGTGCGCCCGATAGCATCCAGCTCATCAATAAAAATAATAGCTGGCGCCGCTTTCTTGGCCATTTTGAAAAGGTCTCGCACGCGTGAGGCGCCGACACCGACAAACATTTCTACGAATTCAGAACCGGACAAGTGAAAGAATGGCACGCCCGCTTCGCCGGCGACCGCTCGCGCCAGCAATGTCTTTCCTGTCCCCGGCGCGCCAGTCAAAATCACCCCCTTTGGAATCCGCGCGCCGATATCTAAAAACTTTTTTGGCGCTTTGAGGAAGTCCACGATTTCGGAGAGCTCTTGCTTGGCTTCTTTGTTTCCAGCGACATCTTTAAAAGTCACTTTGTTATTTTTATCATCTGGGTCGGTAATACGCGCTTT
>JAHFNF010000006.1:0-8179 GCA_023267515.1 Candidatus Nomurabacteria bacterium
TGCCAAAGAAAAATCGCTTGCTTGGGAAATATACTAGGAACCTCACCAAACTAGCGCGCGAGGACAAACTTGATCCAGTGATCGGGCGCGATACAGAAATTACTCGCATTATGCAGATTCTTTCGCGTCGCACAAAAAATAATCCGATATTAATTGGTGAGGCCGGAACAGGAAAAACTGCGGTAGTGGAAGGACTCGCCAATCGTATTGCTAAGAGCGACGTGTCAGAGTCTCTTCGCGATAAAGAAATCGTCTCGCTTGACCTCGGTTCTCTTATTGCTGGCACAAAATACCGCGGAGAGTTTGAGGAGCGCTTAAACGGCATTATGAAAGAAATTGAAAAAGCGGAAGGAAAAATAATTCTTTTTATTGATGAGATACACACTATCGTCGGCGCTGGTGGAGCAGAGGGGACGTTGGACGCTTCTAATATGTTAAAGCCAGCTCTTTCTCGCGGAGAATTGCGCGCTATCGGAGCCACAACTTTAAAAGAATATCAGAGACATATTGAAAAAGATCCAGCGCTGGCTCGCCGTTTTCAACCGGTATATGTGGATGAACCCTCGGTAGAAGACGCTGTTGCAATACTTCGCGGACTCAAAGAACGTTATGAACTCTTCCATGGTGTTCGTATCACTGACGATAGCATAATCTCTGCGGTTAATTTGAGTACCCGCTATATCACCAATCGATTTTTGCCGGATAAAGCCATTGACCTTATAGATGAAGCGTCTTCATCTTTGAAAATTGCGTTGGAAAATAAACCCCCGATGCTGGAAGACGCGCACCGAAAAATAATGCGTTTAGAAATTGAAAAAGAAGCGCTGAAAAAAGAATTGGAAAATAAGAGCGTTGACAATAAGGCTACCAAGGCCAGAGTGAAAGATATAGACAATCAGATAGGAGATTTGCATGAAAAAACAAAAGAGCTGGAACTTAAATGGAAGAATGAAAAATCCACCGTGCTTGAAATTCGTTCTATAAAGAAAGAATTGGAGACATTGCGTCTTGAAGCGGAAAATGCCGAGATGCGCGCAGATCTTTCGCGCGCGGCAGAAATCCGTTATGGGAAAATTCCCGCTTTGAAAAAAGAATTGGAAGTAAAACTTTTGCGTCTGAAAAAATTGCAGAAATCTCGCCGTATTCTTAAGGAGGAAATCACGGCTGAGGATATTGCGGAAGTCGTGGCTCGTTGGACAGGTATTCCGCTTACCAAAATGCTTGAAGAAGAGCGAGCAAAATTGGAGCGTATGGAGGAAGAGCTAAGAAAGCGGGTTATTGGCCAAAATGAGGCAATTACCCGCGTGGCAGACGTTATACGCCGTTCTCGCGCTGGTATTTCAGACCCAAACCGTCCTATCGGCTCGTTCATATTCCTCGGCCCTACCGGCGTGGGAAAAACCGAACTTACCAAGTCCTTAGCGCAGTTTATGTTCAACGATGATAAAGCCCTTATCCGCGTAGATATGTCTGAATATATGGAGCGCCACAGCGTCTCAAAGCTTATCGGTTCTCCGCCGGGCTATGTCGGCTATGAAGAGGCAGGACAGCTCACTGAAGCGGTGCGTCACCGACCATACGCCGTAATTTTATTTGATGAAATTGAAAAAGCGCATCCGGAAGTATTCAATATGCTTCTGCAAGTGCTTGACGAAGGTCGGCTGACAGATGGAAAAGGACGCGTGGTAAATTTCAAAAACGCCATCATAATCCTTACCTCAAACATCGGCTCTCAATTTATTGAAAAAATGGAATCAATCGGATTTTCCAATCGCTCTGCGGCTGAGGATTACAGCCAGACTAAAGAAAAATTAATGGAGTCTTTGAAAGATCATTTCCGTCCGGAGTTCTTAAACCGCTTGGATGAAATAATTGTCTTTGATATTCTTTCACCTGAATCAATCGCGGAGATTGTGAAAATAAGAATTAAAGTGGTGATAGACAGATTGGCTGGAAAAGAAATCGGCTTTGAAATTTCCGATGAAGCCCTTGCATTTCTCGCCAAAGAAGGATACAACCCACATTACGGCGCTCGACCACTCAATCGCCTAATTCAGAATAAAATCTTAAATCCTGTGGCTTCTTACATTATTTCCAAGGGAGTCAAAAAAGGCGACACAATCCTAGTGTCGGTAAAAAATAAAGAACTCGTTATAGAGACCAAGAAGGGAAAAATAAAAAGCCCACTTCGGATGAATTCTAAGGCATCCTCAAAAGCTCAATAAATACAGGTGCAAAAAAATACTTTTTGTGCTATTTTGTAGGCACGCGTCGGTGGCGGAGTGGTCAATCGCAACAGACTGTAAATCTGTCGCCCTATGGGCTACGAAGGTTCGAATCCTTCCCGACGCACAATGCAAAAAAAATTGCCACTTTCTTATATAGAACTCTCTAAAAAAAATTTGATCCACAATATCAAGCAGTTTCGGGGACTAGCCGAAAAGAAAACAAAAATAATGGCGGTGATCAAGGCCAATGCCTATGGTCACGGGCAAAATCAAATCGCTAAAATTTTAGAGCCATATGCGGATTATTTTGGAGTAAACAGCGTTTTAGAACTGGAATTTTTAAGAAAAGTGACAAGAAAAAAAACTTTTGTTTTAGGTTATGTTGCCAAGGCTGATTTGCCCAAAACTATCAAACTTGGCAGTGTAATATCTGTTTTCTCCATAAAACAAATGTTAACAATCTCTGCTATCGCAAAGAGTCTCAACAAGACTCAGGAAGCGCAAATAGCAATTGATGCACATTTAGGTAGGGAAGGAGTTTTGCCAAGCGAACTGCCAAAGTTTCTAAAAGAAGCTAAAAAGTTGAAAAATATAAAAATTACCGGAATGTATGCGCACTTTGCAAACATTGAGGATACGACCAATCCGACTCACTCTAAAAAACAGATTACAGAATATAAAAAAGCGTTAAAAGTCGCCAAAGAATTTGGCTTCAAAAATATCCAAACGCATATTTCCGCTACTTCCGGACTTTTGATGTATGAGACCGATAATGGCTATAACGATATCGTGCGTATTGGTATAGGGCTATATGGTCTATGGCCGGCAGTACATATAAAAAATTCTTATAAAAATAGAATCACCTTAAAACCAGTCCTTGCTTGGAAAACGCACATTGCCCAGGTAAAAACTTTGCCGAAAGGGGCGACAATCGGCTATGGACTTACTTATAAAACAAAAAAACAAACCAAGGTGGCTATAATTCCACAAGGCTATGCGGACGGTTTAGATCGGGGGTTTTCGAATAAAGGGGAAGTCTTAATTAATGGGCGGAGATGCCCAATTTTAGGACGAGTGATGATGAATATGTTTGTGGTGGATGTAAGCAATTTAAAAAATATAAAGGCTGAGGACGAAGTAGTGGTTCTTGGCCGACAGGGGAAAGAAGAAATAACTGCCGAAGAAATGGCGGGGAAGATCGGCACAATAAATTATGAAATAGTGGCCCGCCTCTCCTCGCTTTTACCGAGGGTTGTAGAATAATTTATTTTTTCTGTTCCCTTAAAAAAGTAATATCAAACAAACCATGAGGATGATACAACTCACTTCTCCATTCAGTTTCTTTATCCGGGTACTGTATAGGTTCACCCTCTCTTCTTCTTTGCTTAAAAATAACTTTATCAGAAATAGCAGTCAGGTCATCTATTGCGCCTTCAACCACCTCACTGTCTTCTTTGTTAAAATGATAAGAGTGTATCTCAATTATTAACAAGAAAGGTTTATTAATATCAGCGAGCATTTTTGCAATGTTTGGCAATACATATTTTTCAGAACCTTCTATGTCTATTTTTATGCATATTTTATTAGCTTGATCTAGATGACACTCTGTACGCATAGTTTCTACGCTTATTGAAGGCACTGGTATAAGGTTAGTACCTTCTGTGCTTGTTGTACTATCACCAAGTGATCTACCGGATAATGGTCCCATATATATTTCACCATCATTTTTCCCGATTGCTTTATCTGCAATATTGATCTTATTTTTAAGTTGTGGATTTGCGTCGCAGTTCTTTTCTAAGAATGCATAGGCGGTAGGGTCTGGCTCATAAGCGTAAACATGCTTTGCCCCTAGGGTTGCAGACAATAATGTTAGAGGCCCTACCCAAGCACCTAAATCAACCACTACTGTTTCGTCGTCTATAAAATCGGCAAGGGCGTTTCTATTTTCTTCCTCCCACTTTGAAACAAATAATTTCCAAAAATCTTTATGTCTTTCAGGAAGAGCTTGAGGCACAATATTAAAATTGCCATTTCGAAATGTAATTTTTTCCAATTGGCTGGTTATTGGTTCTAAATGATTTTCCATAAAAGCATTTTGCTTGCTATCATCTGCGGGTGGTGGAAGAATCGAACTTCCGACATCGGTTTTGGAGACCGAAGTTATGCCACTTAACTAACCACCCACGCCCTCCGGCCGAAGCCGGAGAGGAAGGGTGCTCAAATTAAAAATAAGTGCACCCCATAAAAAGAACGTGCAGCAAACACTTGCTGCCAGCTAATTCTAACATAAGAATAAAAAATTGAGAATTTACTTCTTTATCTCCTTATGCTTGGTAATTTTACGGCACCAACGGCAAAATTTATTGAGCTCAATCTTCTTGGTGACAAGCTTTTTGTTCTTGCTGGACCAGTAGTTTATCCTTTTGCAATTTCCGCAAGCCAGTTTTATAAGTCTTTCTTGTGACATAGGGCTTATCTTAGTATAAAAGGGCATAAAACGCAACACTATATGGACTAACCTGTAAAAATTGGTTATTATAGGAGGACAGGCTATGAACCGCAAAAATTCAGAATTTTATTTTCTACTTCTCTTCCTTGCCGGGGTCTTGGTCGTCACTCTTTTCATTTTTAAGCCTTTTCTGTTAGCACTAATCTTAGCTCTGGTTTTTACCACGGTCTTTGCCCCAGTGCACAAAAAATTACTTGACCAAACAGGTCAAAACAAAGGCCTCTCAGCCCTCCTTTCCACCATTTTAGTCGTTATTATTTTTGTTGTGCCTCTTTCGTACCTCGGCACTCAGATTTTTAGAGAATCAACCAGTCTTTATCACACTCTCGGTAGCAATAATGGATTGGCTAATATTTCCTCTTCGGTTGAAAACTTGGCCCATAATTTGGCAAAATATGTGCCGATACCGGATGATTTTTCTTTTAACGCTGGCCAATACCTCAAACAGGGCCTAGACTGGCTTATTCAAAATATCGGATCCATTTTTTCTAATGCGATAAAGATTGTGGCCGGCGGTTTGCTTTTTATTGTCGCTCTTTATTATCTATTCAAAGATGGACTGAAATTAAAAAATGACGTGATGGCTTTCAGCCCCTTGGAAAATATATATGATGAAAGAATATTTAAAAAACTGACGCTCACGGTGGACTCCGTTGTGAAAGGTAGCTTGATCGTGGCTGTCATCCAGGGCATCCTCACCTCAGTCGGCTTTATTATTTTTGGTGTTCCCAATCCCGCTCTTTGGGGTAGCCTTACTGTCATCGCGGCGCTTATTCCGAGTGTCGGCACCGCTCTTATACTCACCCCGGCCATCCTTTTCTTGTTTTTCAGCGGCAATGTTCTGCCCGCGGTCGGATTACTTGCCTGGGGCGTGCTCGCGGTCGGCCTGGTGGATAATTTCCTTGGCCCACGATTGATTGAAAAAGGAGTTCACCTGCATCCATTTATAATTCTATTATCGGTCCTCGGGGGTATAAGCCTCTTTGGCCCGATTGGTTTTCTCTTGGGCCCCTTGGTCATAAGTCTTCTTTCCTCTTTACTTGATGTTTACTCCACAATCCAAAAAGAACAGCAGGCCTGAGACAAAAAAATCTATGGCAGAAAAAATGGAATTTACAAATGCGAATAGTAATATTGAGGAAATCCAGCAGAAATTAAGAAAAGAATTTCTTGGTAAAATTAAATCCCTCCGAGATTACAGCGCTATTTGCAAAGAATTTTTTGAAAAGACAGGTATATCCTTGAAAATCTTACAGAAAGACTCCGCTAATTTTGAGGAGAATAGAAGTAAATTAAATACAGAGCCGGGTGTGGTGATATCAAACCACCCTAGCCTTTTTGACGTTACAGCGGTCAGTTCTTTAATAACAAGAGATGATGTTTTAGCAATCTCCAATGAGGCGCATTTATGGAAAGGTACTACGCTTGAAAAAAACTATATTGAAACACCTCACGAACCGTATAAAATAAAAAAGGCTTTTACTTTAGCTAAAGAACATATTAAAAACGGAGGTTTATTTCGTCTTTTTCCGTCAGGAGGTGAGGAAAATAGTACAGGAATTTTTAAATTTAAGAGTGGCTTTAAAAATATGCTTCTTGATGGCTCTTTGGATAAAGATACAATGATTTACTGTTTTAATGTAAAAGGTCAGAGTACTCAAATGTCCTTTGAAGAGAAGGGGGAGTACCGAAAGAAGTATTTTGCGTATTTCTTTCTAAAAGCGGCCAACCAGGATACAACAGTTTTAGGGGAGCTTCCTCCTTTGGAAATTATTTTAGATGAGAAATATACAAAGGCCGAGGAGTGGATGTCAGTACTAGAAAAGAATCCCCAAGATCCAAACACTGCCCTAACCGAGCATTATTTAGAGTTGTTTAAGTAATTTATGAAAAAAGTACAAATATTAATAATTCGTGGTGGAATGACTTTCAAGAACAGGAAAGATTATTTACGTTTTCTAAAAACTAGGAAGATTTTAATAAGCGAAAAAATAAACTGGAATGGCGAATATATAAAAAAACAACTTGGTAGTAGATTTGAAATTATTAAACCCCGTATGCCTTTGGAGGACTATTCTAGATATCAAGAATGGAAAATTCACTTTGAAAGACATTTTCCTTATTTGAGGAGTAATATTATTTTAATTGGAAGTTCACTAGGCGGCATTTTTCTTGCAAAATATTTATCTGAAAACATATTCCCAAAAAAAATACTAGCAGTTTACTTAGTCTGTCCGCCATTTGATAATACTGTGACAGGGGAGGATTTAGCAGGAGGTTTTAAACTTAAATCAGACTTGTCCTTAGTCGGGAGAAATTGTAAAAACACCACTTTATTGTTTTCAAAGGATGACAAAACTGTTCCAGTCTCTCACGCAGAGAAATATAGAAAAAAACTAAAAAACGCAAAGATTATAATATACAAAAGCAAAAATGGCCATTTTCGCATTTCAAAGTTTCCAGAGATTGTCAAGATGATTAAAAATGATGTAAAAAATGTAAAGTAATATATGAAATTAATACTTTTTGGTGGAGCGGAAATTGGGCACGGGCAGGTGAGATCTGAGCTCAAAATGATTGAAAAAGTCATAAAGCGGTTGAAACCTAAACAAGTCCTTCATATTCCTTTTTGTCGGATAGTTGCCACAGAAAAGGAATGGGACGGAGATTACTTTAATAAGCATATTCATCTTAAAGGAGTGCAGTATTTAAATGCAAAAAACGGGAGTGATATAGCAAAAGCGAAAAAACCTTTGATTTTTGTGAGTGGTGGCACAAATAAAGAAAATTTAATGAAAAAACTTAAAGCCAATCCGAAACTAATGCATTTGGTAAAAAACGCCAAGTATATAATTGGGGAGTCAGGAGGGGCAACAGTTCTGGGTACTTATTTTAGATCCAAAGACAGAAGTGGAAAAATAAAGATGGCAAAAGGTCTGAACTTTATAAAAAATACTGTTTTCAAAGCGCACTATATAGAACGTAAAAGACAAAAAGAACTTCTTCAAGATATGAAATATTCTGGTGTTAAATACGGCCTAGGAGTGGACTCAATGAATGCGATAGAGTTTAGTGCCTCAGAATTCCCTAAAAAACATAAAAAAATAGGAAACGGAAGAATAAAAATAATCAAATGGAATTCCAGGAACTTGTAGATAAAGATAAATATCAAGTGTTTCTTTTTTCTAGCAGATGCCCTTTTCCGCTCACTTTTGCTTCGCATTTATGGTTTGTAGTGAACAAAAAAGGAGTTTTGTCCAGATGGGAAGTAGTGCATTATAAAAAACCAAAAGGTGAAAAAGTTTGGGGGCATTTGGTCTTAAACTTCTTGCCGCCGTTTTCCGGGCTAGGAGTGTTATTTTTTGAAACAAAATTCCGTTACAAAGGAAAATTATTGGGGCAAATTGAGAGTGATGGGAGAGCTTTGCTGATGATAGATTTA
>JAHFNF010000006.1:8189-18815 GCA_023267515.1 Candidatus Nomurabacteria bacterium
ATTTATCCCCATACCGACTCGTATTATTTTATTGGTCCAAATAGTAATACATATATAAAATGGGTTTTGAGTAATTTCCCCGATTTTATAGTAAAAATCCCTTGGAACGCTTTTGGTTAGACTCCTAAAAATTTCTTTACCTCTTTTTTAATATCTTTATAAGTGCCGAGGGATGGATCAAACCATTTTATTTCTGGGTCACGTTTGAACCAAGTCATCTGGCGCTTGGCATACTGCCAATTGCCCAAGAATTGTTTTTCAATCATCTCCTTCTCGTTCATTTTCCTTTGCAGGTAGAGCGCTACATATCGCTGATCAAAGCCGAGCTCCATAAACCTCTTCCACGGTACTCCGCGCGCTCGGAGAGCATGAAGTTCCACTGCCATCCCGCCCCTAATGCGCTTCCGTAGCCCATTTTTTATTTTTCTCTTCAATTTTTTCTCTGGTAGTTTTAGACCGATTTTTAAGAATTCATAACTTAGCGGCTTGGATTCTAGGCGGGGGACTTTGCCCAAGTATTTTGCTATCTCAATCGCTCTAATCAGACGGACTTTATTGTTTTTATCTATCGTTTTTGCTCTGCTCGGGTCTAATTTTTTTAGGACAACAAACAATGCAGATGCCCCCTTTGTCACTAGTTGCTTGCGCAGTTTTTTATTTGGTGGCACTTTTGGTAGGATTAAATTTTTAGTGACAGCGTCAATATAAAAACCTGTGCCACCGGCAATAATTGGCACTTTTTTCCGAGCTAGAATTTCTTTTATTTTTCTATCGGCCATTTTTTTATACTGGGCCACCGTAAATTGTTTTTTTGGATTGGCGACATCAAGCAAATGATGTGGCACCCCCCGCATTTCCTTGTTCGTTATTTTTGCCGTGCCGATATCAAGGCCTTTGTAGACTTGGCGAGAGTCAGCAGAAATGACCTCTCCTTTAAATTGGCGAGCCAGCTTCACAGCAAGAGCGCTCTTGCCGGAAGTAGTTTGCCCTAAAATGACAATAATTTTTTGCATTTTACTTCTAAGTGGATCTTATTTTTGCTCCGATACTTCTAAATCTTTTTACGATATCTTCATATCCACGGTTTATCATATACACATTACGTAGTAGTGATTTGCCAGGGGCAGCCAGCATAGCGAGCATAATGATGACGGATGGGCGGAGCGCCGGTGGGCAAATTATCTCTGTACCTTTGAGCGGTGTAGGTCCTTGGATGAAGACCCTATGCGGATCGGCCAAGGTTATGCTTGCCCCCAGCCTATTGAGCTCAGTAAAATAAATTGCCCGGTTTTCCCACATCCAATCGTGGATCATCGTTATTCCTTTCGCTTGCGTTGCTATCGGAACAAAAAATGGCAGATTATCTGAATTTATACCCGGGTATGGCAAGGCGTGGATTTTGTCCTTTAGGGCGCGAAGTTTTGAAGGGAGTATTATAAGATCTACAAGCTTTGTGTGGCCATTCTTAGAAAAGTAATTTTTTGTCTTTTTATACTTAAGACCCATAGCGCGAAGTTTTAGGAGCTCAAGCCGTAGGAATTCTATCGGCGCGCGAGTAATTTCTAGTTTTGAGTTTGTCACAATAGCCGCAGAAATAAACATCATTGATTCAATTGGGTCTTCGCTGTTGTAGTATTCTATCTTCCTGCTGATTTTTGGAATACCTTTGACAGTGAGGGTACTACTGCCAACGCCTTCTATTTCTACCCCGAGCTTTTGCAAAAAGAAGCAAACTTCTTGCACTTGATAATTTGGCGGAACAAAACTAATAGTCGTCTTACCTGGTATTTGCGAAGCCAGGAAGAGGGCATTAATCGCGCCCATATCGCTCGCCTCATAAAGCGTAAAGTCGGCGGGGTGCAATTTATTGTTTGAAACTAAATATTCGTTCTCCAAGGTTTTAACTTTCAGACCCATATTTAGGAATGCATATCGGTGAGCGCTGATTGTCCTTTTTCCCATATTACATCCGCCTGAGTGAGGCAAGCGGAAGTTTCTTATTTTTCCTCCGAGAATACCCATAAGGTAAAGACTGACGCGAATTTTTTTCGCAACTTCGCTGTTTATTTTCTCCAATTTATATATTTTGGGCGGTTTAATTTTTACCGTGCTTTTGTTAGTCCATTTTATTGAAACGCCTATACTAGATAAAAGTTCGATCATACGGAAAACTTCCTCAATTCTTGGTATGCCGTGAAGGGTAGTCACACCACTATTTAAAAGCGCTGCCGGCAAAAGAGCGATAGCGCCGTTCTTGGAGGTATTTGTAGAAATTGAGCCGTGTAGCTTGTGCCCGCCTTCTATTTCAAAATTATCTGTGCCGTTTCTTTTTTTCATATATGTGCCGCGGGAGAGAATTGAACTCTCATGGGGTTGCCCCCGAACGATTTTGAGTCGTTTGCGTCTACCAATTCCGCCACCGCGGCGTGATTAGAATATTACTTGAATTTTCACTAAAAATCAATTACAATTTAGCAATGTCCAACTTGTATTCCAATTCTATTTTTTGGGTTGATACCGATAAAATAAAACCAAATCCATACCAACCCCGCCGAGAATTTGATGAGGCGCGTCTTCGCGACTTGGCAGATTCAATCCGCCAATACGGGGTGCTCCAACCCCTCGTCCTTTCTCGTCTTGAAGTAGAAAAAGATGACGGCGGGCTGTTAACAGAATATGAATTGATTGCCGGCGAGCGCCGTCTACGCGCCGCTCGCCTCGCCAGCGTCTCCCAGGTGCCGGCTATCATCCGCGTAGGGGATACTTCAATGATGAAATTAGAGCTCGCCATTATTGAAAACTTACAAAGAGAGGATTTAAATGCCGTGGACCGAGCGCGGGCCTTTTTTCGGTTGATTGAAGAGTTTAAATTCACTCACGCGCAGGTGGGGCAGAAAATCGGCAAGAGCCGAGAGCACGTTTCAAATACTTTACGTTTACTATCCTTGCCGGAAGAGGTGCTCAACGCTTTGTCCCTTGGGAAAATCTCCGAAGGGCACACTCGGCCAATACTTATGCTTGCGGATAGACCCGAAGAGCAAATAGTGCTTTTTAAAGAGATATTATACAAGAAAATGACGGTGCGGGAAGCAGAGCGTATCGCTCGCAAGATCGCTTATGATCGGGTCCGCAAAAAGGAATATATGCCAGACCCAGAGATCACGGATTTGGAAGAAGAGTTTCAAGAGAAACTCGGCACCCGGGTGCATATAGAAAAAAAAGAGAGCGGTGGGCAGATAAAAATAGATTACTTTTCTGCAGATGACCTGAGGAGTATTCTAGAAATGCTCGGCAAAGGAGAGGTTAAAAAAGAAGCCACGGAGATGATGGAGAATTTTATTTCAAAAAATGAGATAGATGCTGTGGATACAGTAGAAAATCCTGTTGATGATCGGACGCCGGAGGAGACAAAGAAAGAAGATGATACCGAGCTTTACGATATCTCAAATTTTAGCGTTTAAAACCACCGAATGATTTAAGGCGGGATAGTAAACTATTTTTTTCCAAGTACGCTCGGATGTGTTTTCTGGCTAGTGTTGTTTTCGCGTAATCTATCCATTTACTGGTAGGATGGGCTGTTTCTTTTGTAGCTATTTCTACAATGTCGCTGTTTTTCAGCTTTACTGAAAGGGGAGACATTTTACCGTTTATCTTTGCTGAAAAAACATGGTCGCCTATATCCGAGTGGATTAAATAAGCGAAATCTATCGGGCTGGAATCCTCTGGCAAGTCCACCACATCTCCCTCAGGAGTAAAAATAAAGATCCTATCGTTGAAGAAATCTCTTTTTAAATGTTCAATGAATTTTTTTGGTTTTGTCACCACTGTCTTTAAATCTTTTAGCTCCTCAATCCATTCAAACTTTGATTTATCGTCTTTTGCTTTTTTGTGACCGTGCTCTTTATAGGCAAAGTGCGCCGCGATACCGTAGGCAGCTTCGGCATGCATTTCCTCCGTTCTAATTTGAATTTCGGCTATACCGCCTAAACCAGTGAAAATACTAGTGTGGAGTGAGCGGTAGCCATTCGGCTTTGGTATCGCTATATAGTCTTTTATTCTACCTGGTACAGGTTTCCAGATAGAGTGAATAATCCCCAAGATTCTATAACAATTCTCCACTGTATCTACCACGATCCGGAGCGCGACAATATCGTTCACCCTATCAAGCTCCATATTATATTTCAACAGTTTTTTGTAGAGGCTGTATTTGTGTTTTAAACGATAATCAATTTCTATCACCTTGATTTTATTTTTCTTCAACTCACGCTCAAGCTCTGCTTTTACTTCGTCCAGTTGTTTTTGGTAGGAATCCTTTTTTTCCTTCATTATTTCTTCAATTTGAGCGTATTCTTTTGGGTAAGCATAAGGAAAAGCGGCGTCTTCAATTTCGCCTTTTAATTTTCCCATACCGAGGCGGTTGGCTAGCGGGGCGAACACCTCAATAGATTCAATAGCGATTCTTTTTCTTTTATCCTCCCGCACGTGTTCTAGTGTTCGCAGATTGTGCAAGCGATCAGCCAGCTTGATAATAACTACTCGCAAATCGTTGGCCATGGCCACAAAAAATTTTCGCAAACTCTCTACGTGGCGCTCATGGCCCTGATACTTCAATTTACCAAGTTTTGTCACCCCTTTTACTAAAAATAAAATTTCTTTTCCAAATTCTTTTTCCAGGGTTTTTTCCGTTACATTCGCGTCTTCCAACACGTCGTGCAATAATCCTGCGGATATAGTCTGCGCATCCATCCCGAGGCGAGTGAGGTTTTTCGCGGTCTCAAAAGGGTGAATAAAATATGGTTCTCCACTTTTTCGCAATTGCCCTTGGTGTGCATGTTCTGAGAAAGTATAAGCTTTCCCAATAAGCTCACGCTCTTCCGGCTTAAATTTACCATCTAAGGCGAATATTTCCTTTATATCGGTCGGCATTCCGATATTATAGCACTTTTTATTTTACTAATTTATGGGGATTATGATTGGGACAACTTTTATTACTGCATCTCTCCGGAATAGTCTTTGTACCTTCCATCATAAGAGACCCACACAGATCGCAATTTCGGCCGGTTGGTTTGGCCTTAATAGCGTTTTTACAATCCGGATAATTTGAGCAAGAGTAGAAAATACCAAAGCGTCCACGGCGCTCCATCATTTTGCCTTTCCCGCAAGTAGGACAGGTGACATCCGTCATTTTTCTTTTCATTTCCTCTTCATCTTGTTTGATGAATTTACATTTTGGATACCGTGAGCAGGAAATAAAGGTGCCAAAGCGCCCTTCTCGGACGACGAGTTTGCCTCCGCCGGACTTTCCCTTTTTCTCTCCGCAAAGCGGACACATTTCCCCGGTTTCTTTTGGTCCGGCCATTTCGGTGCCGTCTAATTTTAATGCGCCATCGCATTCTGGGTATTTGGAACAAGAATAAAATTTTCCATTCTTTGATAATTTAATTATCATTTTACTTCCACATTTTGGGCATTTCATATCATCTGGCGCATCGCCCAAGTTTGTGGCTTTTTCCAACTTTTCTTTTGATTTTATTTCTTTTGAGAATGGACCGTAGAATTCTTTCAGGGTTTTAGTGTAGTCTCGCTCACCGCGGGAGATTTCATCCAATTCGTCTTCCATCTCGGCCGTGAAAGTATCTGAAATATAGTTTGCAAAGTTCTTTTCCAAAAAGTCAGACACGACTTCGCCCACATCCGTAGGGAAAAGAGTTCGGCCTTCCTTGCGTACGTATTCTCTGTCTTCCAATGTCCTCATTATAGAAGCATAAGTGGAGGGTCGGCCGATACCGCGGGCTTCCAATTCTTTTACGAGGCCGGCTTCGGTGTATCGGCTCGGTGGTTGGGTTTCCTTAGCGATACTATTTAAATCTATAAGTGTTAGCTTTTCACCTTTTTTTACCTCTGGGAGCTCTACATCTTCTCCGCGCGCGTCTTGGTCTACTTTTAGCCAGCCTGGGAATAATACTCGAGAACCGGTGGCGTTGAAGTCAGGAATTTTTTCACTGTCCTTCAAGTTAGCAGAGACTTTTGTTTTTAATAATTTTGCGTCTGACATTTGGGAAGAAATTGCTCGTTCCCAGATAAGTTTGTAAAGGCGAACTTGCTCATCATTAGCGCCTTCGGACAAATTGTCTATGTGCGTAGGGCGGATGGCTTCGTGTGCCTCCTGTGCATTTTTGCTTTTTGTCTTATATATATGGGCTTCGGCATATTCCTTGCCGTATTTTTTTTCTATGAGTGCGAGTATTTGTGCTTGGGCAGCTGCGCCTAGATTGGTAGAGTCCGTACGCATATATGTGATATGTCCGGCTTCGTAAAGTTTCTGAGCGACTTGCATGGTGCGTGATGGGGAGAAACCGAGACGCGAGCTGGCAGTCTGCTGCAACGTTGAGGTCGTAAACGGCGCGCGCGGTACGCGCTTTTGTTCGCTTTCTTTCACATCTTTTATAATCCACTCGCCAGCTTTGCCTGCTGCCAAAATATTTCCCACTACTTTTTCATCTCTTGGTTCTTCGGCACAAGTGAGCGTAATTTTTTCCTTCTTTTGTGTATCAAAAATTCCTTCTAACACCCAATATTTTTCCGGGATAAAAGCGCGGATTTCTCGTTCCCGTTCCATTATTATGCGGAGCGCGGGGGATTGGACGCGTCCAGCGGAAAGGCCATAGCGTACTTTTTTCCAAATTAATCCTGAGAGGTCATAGCCTACAAGGCGGTCCAGCACTCGGCGTGCTTCTTGGGCTTTACGCAGATTAGTATCTACTTCCCGCGGATTTTGCAAAGCCTCGCTTACGGCTTCTTTAGTAATTTCGTGAAAGGCAACGCGCTTCACCGGAGCGGTTACTTTTTTATCCGCTTTCAATAATTCCTCAATATGCCAGGCAATCGCTTCTCCTTCGCGGTCAGGGTCCGTAGCGAGCATTATTTCTTTTGCTTTTTCAGCGAGACCTTGCAATTCGTGTACGACTTTTTCTTTTCCTTTACTGATTTCGTAATGAGGAATAAAACCCCCTTCAATATCTATAGCTTTCTTATTTGATTTCGGTAAATCACGAATGTGCCCGACAGATGCGCGCACGGTAAAACGATCCGCCGCATTTCCGGAGCCATTGTCTAAATATTTTTCAATCGTCTTTGCTTTTGACGGTGATTCAACAATTAACAATTTCATTGTGGACTAAGTATTACACGAAAGCCAAAATTTTTGCAAATTCTAGTTTAATTTGCCGTTTATATATTGAAGTACGTAAGGTATCTCTTCAGTAAGAATATATTGGTCAAACAATGCGGTATTTGAATCGTTTACATTTGACAAAAAATCTGTAGAAAACTTTTCAAATCCAGCGCTTATG
The DNA here is from genome assembly GCA_023267515.1 of Candidatus Nomurabacteria bacterium. Lineage (GTDB taxonomy): Bacteria > Patescibacteriota > Minisyncoccia > Phycocordibacterales > UBA9973 > UBA9973. The sequence continues at coordinate 15,542 of JAHFNF010000006.1, forward strand.
TCCTTATCTTCCTTTTTTATTTTTTCTTCCGATATAGGATATTTATATATGTATATTGCCCTCAAAAAGTTATTTATTGTTTTTTGGGTGTCGTCCCTTGAAGTTGCCCTAAATTTTCTTAATAAAACTAGATCAGGCGCTGTAGCAGAGATACCGGCTTCCTCTTCTAGTTCTCTGATTGCTGCTTTTAAATAGTCTTCACCTTTATCCACGTGTCCACCAACCGAGGCGTCAAATAGCCCAGCCGATGATTTTGAAGATCCTCTTTTTTGAAAAAAAATATTTTGATTTTTATCAAAAATCCACACGTGGATTTCTCGGTGAAGTAAGCCGAGAGTATGTATTTCAGTTCTAGATTTTGAGTCTAGAATTTCGTCTTTTTCATTTATAGTATTCAAAAATTCTTGGTCAGTCGGTATTTCTTTATGCATAGTATCCTAGTAAAAAATATTATTAATAAATGTGTTTACAGTATATATAATAAAAAAATGGCCAGCAACCCGTAGGTCAGTAGCCATTTTTTTTAATCAGTGTTTCAACCTGCTTGAGAGTTTCTCCAATGGTTCCATCATTGTACAAAGGATAATCGTAACCGTCTTGAATGTTTGATTGCAAGTACTGCTCAATCAATTTCATCTTTTCCTGAAAGTTACTGCCATCTTCTAAACAACGAGTGCGAAGCCTCTCTTTAAGAATTTCCATGTTTTTATAAGTAACAAAACCCAACTTCATTTTTGGCACGTACTCCTTTACAGTTTTTGCGTAAATTCCAAATAATGAAAGGACCAGTTCTGCGGTCTTTGGAACTTCTGGCCAAAATTTTTCTTTAGGAATAGCGTAGTAGTGGATGACTCCATCTATGATGTTTGGTTCCACAGCTATAAAGTCGCCATTTTTGTTCCTCTGTTGGAATTCCTCCATGGAAATGAAAACATACTCTCCTCCGTTTTCAGTCGGTCTTCTGGGTCGGGTTGTTACCTTAGGTATTATAATTGTGGAGTGTATTTCCATAATTTTTTTTGCTATCGTGGTTTTCCCCGCCCCAGGAAAACCACTTAGATTTAAGTGAAGTGTGTTTTCCATCTTTTGTTTTTTTGTGGTGAACTATTTAAAAATTATTTTTTATCAGTCCATACTATATATTTTTTCAGCAAAAATGTCAAATTTTAGAAACTGGCGCGGATTTCGCCGAGTTCTTCTTTGATCAGTCCTTTTATTTCCATTATAGAAAGGAGAGTATTTGCTTCGGCGGTAGAGGTTTTCATCATCCTTATAAGGTCATCCCGTGGCTGAGGATCTGCCAAAAGTTTCAGAACAATTTGCTCTTCTTTGCTTATCTCGGCTATCAGCTTCATTTGCTTCTCTTTTTGGTCAACTTTAAATCCAAGCGCTTCCAGAATATCTTCTGAGCTGGTGATAGGTGTTGCGCCTTGGCGAATAAGCCGATTCGTCCCTTTTGAATTCTCTGAATTTATTGGTCCTGGCACGGCGAGAACTTCGCGATTGTAGTCCAAGGCGAGCCGGGCAGTGATGAGGGTGCCGGATTTTTCTTGCGCTTCAATGATGAGCGATGCCTTTGAAAGGCCTGCCATAAGCCTATTCCTCATCGGAAAAGTGTAAAGCTCGGCTTTCATTTCTGGCGGAAACTCGGAGATGACGCATCCGCCAGCATCCACGATTTTTTCTGCTAAATTTAAGTTTGAAACTGGGTAAAGCACACGCTCGGAAATGCCCGAGCCCGGAAAAGCCACAGCAAAAAGGTTGTTTTCCAGCGCGCTCTCGTGCGCGATGGAATCAATGCCGACAGCGAGCCCCGAGACTATTGCAATAGGATAGCCTTTTAAGCCAGCGATTAGTTTTTTACAGACATCTTTTCCATAGTTAGTGACACGACGTGAGCCAACGACACAAAGATATATAGTATCTTCCGGCGGGAAGTCCCCGGCAATATAAAGTTTCTTTGGTGGCTGTGGAATCTCTCGTAGTACTTCTGGTATATTTTCTTTTTCCAAAACCTTTAAATCAAAAGCCATATTGTAGATTTTATCATTTATTGTTATTATATCCATATGTTAGACATTAAATTCATTCGTGAAAATAAAGAGATTGTGCAGGAAGGCGCCAAGAAAAAGCATATTGATTTTGATGTGGAACGGCTGCTCCAAGTGGATGAAAACCGTCTAAAAAAGTTGAAAGTTGTGGAGGAACTTCGTAGTGAGCACAATAGGATAACGAATGACATTGGCCGGAACCAAGAGCCGGCACTAAAAGTGCAACTTATTGAAGAAATGCGGGGGATGAAAGAAGAGCTCAAAGAAGAAGAGGAAGATTTGAAATTGATAATGGAGGACTGGCAGAGAATGATGCTCACAGTGCCAAACGTGCCGGATATGTCCGTGCCGGATGGGGCGACTGATGCAGAAAATAAAGAAATAAAAGTTTGGGGAGAAAAAACCCACTTCTCGTTTCCAGCGAAAGATCATATTGAGATAATGACCGCGCTTAAAATGGTAGACTTTGAAAGAGGCACGAAAGTGCACGGTTTCCGCGGATATTTTTTACTTGGGGACGGCGCGCGACTTTGTTTTGCAATTTGGAATTACGCGATGGATTTTTTCACGAATAAGGGATTTCTGCCGATTTTACCTCCGGCCATTGATAGACGAGAGAATTTTTTAGGTACAGGGTTCTTGCCACAAGGCGAAGAAGATTTGTATAAAACTCAGGATGGAGAATATTTAGCCGGTACCTCTGAGGTGCCGATTATGGGTATGCATTCCGGGGAGATTTTAGATAAGGGAATATTGCCGATAAAATATTTAGGTTTTTCTCCTTGTTTTCGCCGGGAAGCAGGAAGCCACGGTAAAGATATGAAAGGCCTCATCCGCGTGCACGAGTTTTATAAATTAGAGCAGGTGATTCTTTGCGAAGCAAACCACGAGACGTCCGTGAAGATGCACGAAGAGATAAATAGGAATACCGAAGAGTTTATTGAATCTTTGGGTATTCCATATCACACGGTTATTAATTGTGGGGGAGATCTCGGACTCGGCCAAGTAAAAAAATATGACGTTGAACTCTGGGTACCAAAAGAAGAAAAATACCGGGAAATTTCTTCCGCCTCGTATTTTCACGATTTTCAGACTCGTCGTCTCGGTATCCGCTACAAGGATGGTGAAAGCAAGACCCAATACGCTCATTCTTTGAACTCTACAGCTATACCAACGCCGCGAATCCTAGTATCTCTCATAGAAAATTTTCAACAAGGGGATGG
>JAHFNF010000041.1 GCA_023267515.1 Candidatus Nomurabacteria bacterium
ATTATTCTTTTATTAATTCTGCTGTGATAACTGGCATTACCAACTCTGCCTCCGCGATTACTTTTGGCGCTACTGGGGAGGCAATCATTGAGAGCGCAGACATCGTGGCCTTGGCATTATTTAATTTATTTTTACTTCCAGAGTGAATTTTTGCAGTAATATCTTTTACTCCAGCCAAATTTAAAATATCTCGCACGGCACTACCAGCGACGAGCCCTCGGCCATGGTTTGGCCTTATCGCCACTTTACAGCTGGAAAACTTGGCGGAGACTTCGTGCGGAATAGAGTGCGTCTTGGTCAAATTTAGCTTGATCATATTTTTCTTGGCGTTGCGAAGCGCTTTGTTTATCGCCGCGGACGTGTCCCCTGATTTTCCAGTGCCAAGGCCGACAGAGCCTTTCTTGTCCCCAGCGACGAGCGCCACCGAGAAAGAGAAGCGGCGTCCACCAGCGACGACACGAGTGACCCGGCGAATATCAATAATCTTTTGATCAAATTCAGGCTTTGGACGGTCAAAAGAAGAAGGTCTGCGTCCTCCGCGGTTGTTGCTGCCGTGACTGCTATGACTATTTGTTTTTTCTTTTCCTGTTTCCATAATTAAAATTTCAGTCCCCCTGCTCTTGCAGCGTCGGCGACTGTCTTAATGCGACCGGTATATTTAAAACCATTTCTATCAAATACTACTGCGCTTACTTTCTTGGCGATGCCGGCCGTTGCAATCAATTTACCTACGTCTTCGGCACGAGCAGTCTTGGTGCCCTTTATTACTTTCACATCACTCGCTGAAGCCAAGGTCTTGCCCGCCATATCATCAATAATCTGCGCATAGATAAATTTATTGGATCGGAAAACAGAAAGACGTGGGCGCTCTGCCGTACCGCGGATTTTTGCCTTAATCTTTGCTTTCAGTCTTATTCTTTTGTCTTGTTTTTTTTGCATGTTATTCTATATTTTTTCTAGGCAGTTTTTTTACCTTGTTTTCGTCTTATAACTTCCGTGTCATATCTAAATCCTTTTCCTTTATATGGTTCCGGCTTTTTAAGGGCTCGCACTCCTGCCGTAAAACTACCGACGACTTCTTTATCAATCCCAGTGACGGTAATATTGTTTTTCTCAGTGGTCATAGTAATGCCTTCAGGGATTTTTACGATGACAGGGTGAGAAAAGCCAAGCGCAAGATGAAGCTCTTTGCCTTTCACCTCAGACTTGAAGCCCACACCTTCTAAAATCAATTTCTTCACATATGGTGTTTGCACGCCAGCAATCATATTTTTTATATGTGATGCATATGTACCCCAAAGTGCTTTTGAAAATTTATCATTTCTATTTGTATTCAAAGTGATCATCTTATCTTTTATAGTGATTGTGATATCATCGCGAAAATCTTTATTGATAGCCCCCTTTGGGCCTTTCACCGTCAAAACCCCGCCACTCTTGGTGACTTCTACTCCGGCTGGTATTAAAATTTCTTGTTTTCCAATTCTACTCATATAATTATTATTTAATAGTGAACATGTGAACTACCAAATTTTAAATAATGCCTCTCCGCCCACTTGCTCTTTTCTTGCCTCTTTGCCTGAAATAATTCCTTTTGGTGTGGAAAGCACTAATACCCCAAATCCATTTCGCACTGGCCTGATATCTTTTACTCCCATATACACTCGGCGAGATTGTTTTGAAATTCTGTCCACCTCACTAATCTTCGGCTTGCCGTCTATATAAATCAAATCAACTTCCAACACTGGCATACCTTTTTTCGTCTTCTTTGAAAGTCCGGCGATATAACCCTCTTTCTTCAAGCATTCTGCGATAGCGTTCTTCATCTTTGAATACGGAAAAGAGGTGTTCGCTTTACCGGCGAGGCTTGCATTCTTCATCATTATTATCATGTTTGAAATTGAATCCATATATTTTTTCGAATTACCAAGAAGATTTGCGAACTCCTGGAAGCATCCCTTCATTTGCCAATTCTCGGAAGCAAATACGGCAAATGCCAAAATCTCTCATAAAGCCATTCCCACGGCCGCAGCGAAAACAGCGGTTTTTCTTCCGAGTGGAAAACTTCGGTTTCTTTCTATTTCTCGCTAAGACTGATGTTTTTGCCATAAATAAAATCGCCTTGGTTTTATAGGCGATATCTTGTATTTTTTCTTAAAACCCTATTGGGACCTTAAGGAGAAACACAGATCAGACCTAATTCCTAGACTCCCTCATCCTATCAGAACTGCCTAAAATAGTCAAACAAAATCCCCACGCCAGAGGCGGGCAGCCTTTCTGAGGAGTTTTTATTTCTTCTTGGAGTTTTCTTCTGTCTTGAAAGGGATACCGAGGAGTTCGAAAAAGGCAGTGCCTTCTTTTTTGCTTTTTGCACTAGATACTAGCGTGATAGCAAGACCGAAAACATCTTTGATGTCTTCATCAGCTGTTTCCGGGAAAATTGTGTGCTCTTTTATGCCGATAGTCATATTGCCGATATCATCCACTGCTTTGCGAGAAATACCGCGGAAGTCTTTAGTGCGAGGGAGCGCTACGTTTATAAGCTTTTCAATGAAGGCATACATTCTTGCACCGCGTAGTGTGGTGACGACGCCGATCGGGTCACCCTGGCGAATTTTGAATGTAGAAATAGATTGCTTGGCTCCTCGCATAGCTGCCTTTTGGCCAGTAATTTTTGCCATACGACCGGAAATAAATTCATTCTTGTTTTTATCTTTTTTGATGCCTGTACCAGTGCCGGTATTAATAACAATTTTTTGGAGTCTTGGCGCCGCCATAGCATTTTTGTAGCCGAAAACACCTTTCATCTTCTCAAATGCGAGCACTTCTTTTTCTTTTACAGTTAAATGTTTCATTAAATTATTTTCTTCACATTTGATACATTAATAGGCATCGCAACATTTAGCACCTGCCCTTTCTCGCCGGACTTTCTTGGGCGCTGATGCTTTTTCATCATATTTATGCCCTCTACTACCACCTTGTTCACTTTTGGCATGGCTTTTATCACCTTACCCTTTTTGCCTTTATCTTTGCCTGCTATCGCTATTACATTGTCTCCTTTCTTGATATTCATATATTTAAATGACTTCGGGCGCTAATGAAATAATTTTTTGGAATCCTTTTTCTGCAAGCTCACGAGGGATAGGTCCGAACACACGTCCTGCCTTTGGATCTTTCTTGCCTTTTTCTAAAATAACTACCGCATTATCATCAAAGCGAATATAAGAGCCGTCCTTTCGGCGATAAGCGTTTCTCTGGCGGACGACGACAGCCTGATGCACATCCTTTTTCTTTACAGCCTTACGAGGCGAAGCTACTTTGACAGAAATGATGACAAGGTCGCCGAGCGTTGCATAACGCTTGTGGGCGCTGCCTAAAACCTTAAACACCTTTCCTACGGTGCCTCCGGCATTGTCTGTTATTTTTACTAATGTTTCTGGTTGAATCATAAAATTTCTTTAATTAACTATTGGACTACTTTAAAATGTTTATCCTTGGACATCGGCTTTGTTTCCATTATTTCTACTTTGTCTCCTGTGTGGTATTTATTCTCCGCATCATGTGCTTTATATTTCTTGTTCACTTGATAATATTTTCCATATTTCGGGTGCTTAAGAAAGCGAGACACAGAAACCACGACAGTCTTATCCATCTTGTCGGAAACAACCACTCCTTTGAGTATTTTCCCTTTCTCTGTTTTTTCTTTCGATATTTCTTTTTTGTCTTTCTTTTTCATATTATTTATTGGCACCTATTGCTGTCATAATCCTGGCAATATTTTTCTTGATTCCGGCTTCCTCTTTCACATTCTTTGATTTGGAACCTTCGGCTTTAAAACGCAAAGTTCTAAGTTCCTCTCTTAATGTAGTAAGATTCCTTTTCATCTCTTCTACTTTCATATTTTTCAAATCATCTTTGATTTTTTTATTTGCCTTTGCCATATTATTGTTTGTGTACTCGGGAAATTATTCTCGTTTTTAATGGCAATTTTGTGCCGGCCTTGCGGAGCGCTTCTCGGGCAATTGCTTCATCTACGCCGTCCACTTCAAAAATAACCCTACCAGGGAAAACTTCAAAGCAATATCCTTGAGGATCTCCCTTTCCCTTTCCCATGCCTACTTCTGCTGCTTTAGCGGTATAAGGGCGGTCTGGAAAAATACGAATCCAGACTTTTCCAGCTTTGGTGAGAGAGCGAGTCATCGCTTTTCGGGCAGATTCAATTTGGTTAGACTTTACTCGCGCTTGCGTTTCTGATTTCAAACCAAAAGAGCCAAAGGCGAGCTTCGTACCGCGCGTGTCGGCCGTCATTGCCTTCTTGTTCATACGCATCGTGTGCCACTTTCTAAATTTTACTTTTTTTGGTAATAACATAAATTAATTCTTCTCTACTTTTTTCTTATCGGCAAAAATTTCTCCGCGGTAAATCCAAACCTTGATACCCACATCGCCGTATGGTAAATGCGCCTTCTCACGCTTGAAATCAATGTCCGCGCGGAAAGTCTGAAGCGGGATAGAACCCTTTTTCAGCTCTTCCGTGCGAGCAATTTCAGCGCCACCAAGACGACCGGATAATACCACTCTGGCCCCTTGCACTCCACGGGCAGCCATCACTTTTTCAATCATCTGCTTGATCACGCGTCGATAGGGCATTCTTTTTTCCAGTCCTTCAGCGATCATAAAGCCCACAATGGAAGCATCCGCTTCTGGGTTTTGTACTTCCACGATATCTAGCTTCAACTCCTCGGATTTCGTAAGTTTTAATTTCTCCATTTTTTTCATGATTTCGTCTTTGAGTTTCACCGCGCCTTCGCCACTTCGCCCAATGATGAGGCCCGGACGAGAAGTTTTGATCATGATGCGGGTAGATTTTTGGCTTCTTTCTATTTCAATAACAGAAACATAAAAACCGCGAAGCTTTTTTTCCAACCATTCACGGAGCAAGACATCCCCTTTTAAGAAGTCTACATATTTCTGGCCATCAGCAAACCAGCGGGATTTCCAATCTCGGAGCTGTATCAATCTATGCGCATATGGGTGGACTATTTTTGACATATTATTTCTTCTTACTTACTTTTACAGTTTTTGCTTTCTTCTCAGACTTTACAACTTTAACTTCTGTAGTTTTTACTTTTGACTCTGCACTTGCTGGCTTCTCAGCGAGCAAAACAGTGATATGGCTGGTACGTTTGTTTATCCTGTGCCCTGTGCCCATCGCTGCTGGCATCATCCTCTTCATTACGATACCTTTATCTACTCGCAATTCTTTGATTATCAAATTTTCTTTTTCAATATTAAAATTGGTCTTCGCATTGGCTACGGCTGAAAGCAAAAGCTTGGATATCGGGAGGCCTGCGCGTTTTGCCAAGTAATCAAGCTGAACAATAGCTTGCTCCACATTTTTCCCCTTAATCAAATTCGCGACGGAGCGTACTTTACGCGGAGACTGTCTGTAATTTTTTAAAAATGCTTTCATATTATTTAAATTATTTTTTGGCATCTCCTCCCTTGCTTTCTGTCACAGATTTAGCTGCTTGCGCTTGCGCTATCTCGGATTCCTTCTTTTTCTGTTCCAATTCTTTCTGCATCTTTCCTCCATGCTTCATAAATTTCTTGGTCGGGGAAAATTCGCCCAGTCTGTGCCCTACCATATCCTCTGAAACCAATACTTCAATATGGGTCTTGCCATTGTGTACTCCGAAAACGAAGCCCACCATTTCAGGGGAAATCTGAGAAGCTCTTTTCCAAGTCTT
>JAHFNF010000007.1:0-4449 GCA_023267515.1 Candidatus Nomurabacteria bacterium
ATCTTGCTGCAAAAAGATTTAAGTCCAATACTCGCAGGAGTGTCTATGGGGCGGCGGGCACTGCGCAATATTTTAACCTATATTATGTACACTCTTTCAGGTAATGCCGGAACATTTTTTTCATTAATTATCGCTTCGTTTTTTTATCCTGTGCTTCCGATGCTTCCGATTCAAATCCTTTTAAATAATCTTCTGACTGACTTGCCTCTAATGCTCATCATTACAGACAAGCCAGATGAGTATGCCCTCTCCCACGTACCCCACTATGACCCAAAGAAAATAATGAAGCGTGTCTTTATTTTTGGTGTTTTATCCACTATTTTTGATTTGATTTACTTCCAGCTCTACAAAGGCGCGAGTGTGGAGATTTTTCAAACCGGCTGGTTCATCCTCTCAGTGCTCACAGAGCTTGCCCTCGTGCTTTCTATCCGTTCTTCACGGCTAATATTTAAATCACCAGCTGTTTCTATGCCACTTGCTATTGGTATGTTTATTTCCTCTGCTCTACCTTTTGTTTTTGTTTACACCAGCTCGCTTTCCAAAGTATTTAAATTCACCGCTTTGCCATTTGGAGAGATTATGTCGCTCTTCGGTATCGTAGCAGTTTACATAGTTTCAAATGAGGTGGCTAAATACTTTATGCGTATAAAGAATTTATATAATAAACCTATTCCATCAGCCTTGATTTTTAAATCGTGATAGAATTAATCAATGCCTAACTTAGCAAGTAAAAAATGTATTCCCTGTGAGGATAAAAATATGAAACCTCTTGCAGGCGCTGAGCTTGGTAATTATTTAATTGATGTGCCAAAGTGGCTCCTCAATGGAGATGGTAAAAAAATCAGCCGAGAGTTTAAATTTAAGAATTTTATTGAGGCAATTGATTTTATCTCTGGGCCGATAGCTGATATCGCCGAAGAACAAGGGCATCACCCAGATATTCATATTTTTTACAACAAGGTAGACTTGGATTTATGGACTCATTCAATCGATGGGCTCTCTGAAAATGATTTTATCGTAGCTGCCAAAATTGATGCGATTTTTCCCTAAATCTGCTATAAATAAATGACTGCTTTGGGTAATATGGTGGCTATGGTGTAGCGGTAGCACGCGAGCTTGTGGAGCTCTCTGTCTGGGTTCAACTCCCAGTAGCCACCCAATGCAAAATAAATCAAAAAAAACAGTGATGGTATCAGGAGGATTTGATCCAGTGCATATCGGTCATGTGCGGCTTTTTAACGAGGCAAAGAAGCTAGGGGATTATCTTATTGTTGTGCTGAACAACGACAACTGGCTAGCGCTCAAGAAAGGTTATGCTTTTATGCAGGACATAGAACGCAAGGAAATCATTGAAGCATTTTCTTCCGTGGATGAAGTGGTTTTGACTTCACATACGCCAGGTACCACTGATATATCGGTCTGCCGAGAGTTGGAGATGTTCAGACCGGATATTTTTGCCAACGGTGGAGATCGTCACGCTGGCGACATTCCTGAATATGCCTTATGTGATAAGCTCGGCATCCAAATGGTATTTAATGTTGGAGAGGGGGGTAAGGTAAGGAGCTCGTCTGAGCTTTTAAAGGAATATTCTCAAAAAAGCTTGGGCAAAAAACAGGTTTAGGAGTATAATTTAAAGGCAATGGAAGACTTTAAAGTATTTCAAATAGAACGCCCGTGGGGCAATTTTAGGCAGTTCACCAAGAACACTCTATCAACTGTAAAAATCGTCACCGTAAAACCAGGAGAAATTTTAAGCTTGCAGACACATGCAAAGCGTTCGGAATTTTGGCATGTAATTTCCGGCAGTGGTGTATGTGAGATAGGAGATAAAAAATTTGATTTAACGGCTGGTGATGAGCACAATATTTCACTTGGAGCAAAGCACAGGCTGAACGCAGGGTCTTCCGGTTTACAAATATTAGAGATTTCCTTTGGGGACTTTGATGAAGAGGATATTATAAGATTAGAAGACAAATATGGCCGTGCTTAAAAAGAAAACTACAAAAAAGGTAGTTAAAAAAGTTTCTAAGCAAAAAAAGAAGCCGGTGAAAAAGGCGTCTCAAAAACCAATAAAAAAAATATCAAAAAAGAGTAAGAAAAAAGTCGGAGTAAAGTTAAAAAGAGAAAAATTCAATCCAGTGATGAGACCTGGTCCATATCACTGGGAATCAGAAGCGGTTTTTAATCCGGCGGCAATTCTTTCGGATGGACGAGTGCATCTTTTTTACCGCGCGCTCGGCTACGATGGAGTTTCAAGAATCGGCTATGCGAGCAGTGGTGACGGAATTCATTTTGATACACGTCTCACTCATCCTGTTTACGTGGCGCAAAGTTTTGAGGAGGCCAAAGAGAATATGAAACATTTTCCTTTTACCTCGCCAGCCCGACTGGTGTACGACACAGAGATGTATGCTTCTGGCGGTGGCTGGGGTGGATGTGAAGACCCTCGCGCGGTATTGATTGATGGAGTAGTGTATATGACTTTCAATATGTTCAACGGTTGGCATTCAATGCGCGTTGGTGTGACTTCTATAAAAGAAGTTGATCTTTTGAATAAAAAATGGAATTGGCACAATTTTGCTTTTCTCTCCAAGCCGGGGGACAGACAAAAAAACTGGGTTCTTTTCCCGGAGAAGATCAATGGCAAGTTCGCAGTATTCCACAATTTAGATATGGGTGACCCTGGCCGAGTTGGGATAGCGTATTTTAAAGAGCTTAATTCTCGGGAGGCGCCTTCAGGGAACGGAGCGCCAGATCCCCAAGGGATTCCTGACCACGATGTAGCCTGGCATTTCCGTACTCGTAGCGCCTCTGCGCCGCCAATAAAAACCAAAGATGGCTGGCTTCTACTTTATCATGCGATGGAAAAGAGCGATCCAAACCGTTACAAGGTGGGCGCGATGCTCCTTGACCTAAATGACCCTTCAAAAGTCCTTTACCGTTCATCAAGTCCGATATTAGAGCCAGATGCTTGGTACGAAAATGATTGGAAACCGGGCATCGTGTATGCCAGTGGGGCAGTGGTAAAAGACGGTACACTTTTTGTGTATTACGGAGGTGGGGACAAGCATATAGGCGATGCCTCCATAAAACTTTCTGAACTTCTTTTAGATCTAAAAACAAATAAGAGAGTTAGTATGAAAAAGGAACAGTAATCTCTTTATGTTCAAGAATCCTTTACGCGGGGTCTACATAATGAATGCTATATACGGTCTGGCTGGATCTTTTGTCGGTATTTTTATACCGATTTACCTTTTAAAAAAGGAGCTTAACCCAGCGAATGTTTTTCTGTTTTACTTTGTTTTTACTCTTGCGGTATTAGTCTTCTTTTTCTTTACGAACAAGATTATGCGGGTGATTGGTCTCCGGAAGACGGTATTACTCGGGTACCCTTTTCTTTTTTTATATTTTTTCTTGCTCTACAATATGGAAGCTTACAATATTCCTCTCTCCTTACTTGCCTTAGTCAGCGGTTTTCAAGCTTCTTTATACTGGTTTCCTCTGCATATCTGGCTTACTAGTACCTCAAAGGAGGGTAGTATAGGGAGTGGCCTTGGAAAATTTTTCGCTATTTCACAAGTAGTAGGATTGCTTGCCCCGGTAATTGCGGCGTTTGTCGTGCTTCTCCTTGGCTTTAAAGCGCTTTTCATTATTACAGGCGTTATATACCTCATCTCAGCGGTGCCTTTATTTTATCTACCAGAGTTTTTATTTGAAGAAGATATTAAATTTAGTAATTTTTTAAGATTAGTAAAAAAATATCCTAGATACATAGTAGCTGAGATTTTTGAAAACATTCGGGAGGATGCAGAAAGCATTATCTGGCCTGTTTTTATTTATCTTAGTTTTCACGACATTCTTTCAATAGGCTATGTCGGCACACTCAGTAGTATTGGAGGAGTTTTGTTTTTACTCGCGGTGGGGAAGTATACCGATAAAGTTGATAAAAGAAAATTATTAGGTTTGGGAGCCGTGATTATGGTTGTTATTTGGGTGTTGCGTTTTAATGTGGCTTTCCCTGTTTCCGCCTATGCGCTCACCCTCATCTCAGCTTTCTTTGCGGCCCTGATTCTTATTCCTATCAATACTATTGTGTACGGTGTGGCAAAAGTTGAAGGTGCTCCTACCTTTATATTGTTTAGGGAATTTGGGGTGTCGTTGGGCAGGTTATTACTTTATATTTTTGCGTTTTTAACCCTTGCGTATTCAATAAATTACATATTTATATTTACCGCAATTGCTTGTATCGGTTTAGTCTACCTTTCCCGCACAAACTTGGAAGCAAAAGAGTATAAAAATGGTATGATTGGTTAGTATAAAATAATATTTATGTATGTAGTTAAAAAGTCAGAACACAATCCGATTTTAATTCCAGAGAGAGGGCACTACTGGGAAAAATTTGCTGCTTTTAATCTCTGTCCGGTAAGAAAAGGCGGAAATATTTACGGG
>JAHFNF010000007.1:4459-7882 GCA_023267515.1 Candidatus Nomurabacteria bacterium
ATGTCTGCGCCCGATCCAATGCGCCATCCTGCGCAGATTTCAGTTGTCGGTGTAGCAAAAAGTACAGATGGTGAGCACTTTGAAAAGAAAATGCCATTTATTGAACCCGCCGAGCCTTTTGATCGTTTTGGCTGTGAAGATCCGCGCGTAACATTTTTTGAAGGATCCTACTATACTTTTTACACCGCTTTGTCGGAGTACCCATACAATGCCAATGGTATCCGAGTGGCTGTAGCAGTTTCAAAAGATTTAAAAAAAGTAGAAGAAAGACATTTAATAACTACTTTCAATGCCAAAGCAATGGCTCTTTTCCCGGATCGGATAAATGGGAAAATCACGGTAATTTTTTCGGCGCATACGGATTCTCCGCCGGCAAAAATTGTTGTGGCGCAGGTAGATAAAATTGAAGAGCTCTGGACCCCTACTTTTTGGGAGAGCTGGCATCAGAAAATTGACAATTACAAGATTGATCCGAGGCGGAATGATTACGACCATGTGGAAGTCGGTGCTCCACCAATTAAGACCAAGCATGGCTGGTTGCTCATTTATTCACATATCCAAAATTATTTTCCCGGTGGAGGAAATAGAATTTTCGGCATTGAAGCACTGCTTCTTGACTTGAACGATCCTATGAAAATAATCGGCCGGACCCGGGGGCCAATTATTGTGCCGGAAGAAGCATACGAACTAGCTGGCTATGTCGGCAATATTGTCTTTCCGAGCGGCGCAATCCTAGAACGTGATATTCTCACTATTTATTATGGAGCAGCAGACACGACTGTCTGCTCGGCAAAAGTATCGCTCTCTGATTTGATTTCAACAATGTACCCAGACACATCAGCTGATTGGCGTTTTAAGCGGGCCAAAGAAAATCCAATAATAAAACCAAGACCTGAGCATGATTGGGAAGCGCAAGGCACTTTTAACCCAGCGGCAATTGAAGCAGGTAAAAAAACTCATATTTTATACCGGGCTTTCTCAAAAGATAATACTTCTAACATTGGCTATGCGATGACCGAGAATGGTGTGGATATTTTAGAACGAAGCCAGGAACCAATATATGTCCCTAGGGAAGAATTTGAAATGAAAAAAATCGCGAATGGGTATTCAGGCTGTGAAGATCCGCGACTTACCAAAATCGGCAAGGATATTTTTATGTGCTACACCGCTTATAACGGAGCCAGCCCACCAAGGGTTGCTGTCACTTCAATATCCGAAAAAAATTTTTTAGCGCATAAATGGGATTGGGCAAAGCCATTTCTTATTACTCCGCCAGGTTTTGATGACAAAGACACCTGTATTTTCCCAGATAAGTTTAAAGACGGATATTTTGTGGTTCATCGGGTTGGCAATGAAATTTGTGGAGACTATCTAAATTCACTTGATTTCAAGCACGAGAGTGTAAAGAAATGCATTAGGATTTTGGGTCCAAGGAGAAATACTTGGGATTCGGCAAAAGTGGGCATTACCGCTCCGCCTTTAAAGACTAAATATGGCTGGCTCCTTTTATATCATGGTGTTTCGGAAAGCCACAATACCTATCGTGTAGGAGCAGCGCTCCTTGATTTAAAAGATCCAGCGATAGTGCTAGCTCGCACCACGGACGCTATTTTTGAGCCGGAAATGGATTATGAAAAAGTTGGCTTTGTTAACAATGTCGTCTTTCCGTGTGGTATGGTAGAGCGCGATGGTATACTTTATATTTATTATGGCGGAGCGGACAAAGTCGTCGGCGTAGCCACCATGAAGCTAGATATTATTCTTTCCGCTCTGGTGAGAGGCGCGAAGCTAAAGTAAAATGCAAATTTTTGACAATTTCTGGCAGTGGTACAACAAGCATTATAAAACCCACTTGCGTTTAGCGACATTTCTTTTTGTACTGCAACTAGTGCATCTTTTTTGGATGACGACAAATGTGGTGGCTTTTCGGCTCTGGGGCACATCCCTTTTCCCTAGGTTTATGGAGTCGGCGCTTGCTCTGGTGGACTATCTAGAAATTCCTGCGCTCATTTCTGTCACGTTTATTTACATTAATGATATTTTACAAGGTCGTCGTAGCGCTCGGGCCTGGTGGTACGTTTTCCTTTTAAATACTCAATGGGTCCATTTGTTTTGGATTACCGATGAAATAATACTTGCTAATTTTACCGGGACAGCCCCTATTTTGATTCCAACGTGGCTTTCTTGGATTGCTATCCTAATAGACTACCTAGAACTGCCAGTGATGTATGACACAATTCGCCGCAGCTTTTCCACAATAGAGGAAAAAGCTTAACAAGTTTTTATTTTATGGTATAATATTAGTATGAAAAGTCTGAAGAGATATTGGAAGATTTTAGGACCAGGGCTCACCACTGGGGCGGCGGATGATGATCCCTCAGGGATTGCTACCTATTCACAGACTGGCGCTAAGTATGGTTTTGGGCTCCTTTGGCTCTCTCTTTTTACCTTCCCTTTAATGGCAGTGGTGCAAGAAATGTGCGCGCGGATTGGCCTTGTCACTGGGATGGGTCTTGCCTCAAATATCAAGAAACATTATTCAAGAAAAGTACTTTACATATGCGCCGCGCTACTGCTTTTTGCCAATACATTTAATATAGGCGCGGATTTGGGCGCGATGGCGAAAGGAACACAACTTTTAATTCCCCAATTTGGTTTTGCTTGGCTTGTGATAATTTTTGCGGTTGTTTCACTCCTACTTCAAATTTTAATCCCATATAAAATATACGCGAAGTATTTAAAGTATTTAACCTTTGTGCTTTTAGCCTATATTTTTTCGGCGTTGGTGGTAAAGGTAAATTGGAGCGAAGTATGGAGCCACACATTTATTCCCGCGCTGAGTTTTTCTAAGGATTCAATAATATTAATTTGTGCGGTGCTCGGCACGACTATTTCCCCCTATCTTTTTTTCTGGCAAACCTCCCAAGAGGTTGAAGAATATAATTTAACTCCGCAAGTGGTAGAAGGGGTGACTACGGATCTTGATATAAAAAATGATATAAAAAAAATGCGAATTGATGTCTGGTCCGGAATGTTTTTCTCCAATCTTGTGATGTTTTTCATAATTATTGCTTGCGGTGCCACTCTTTTTAAAAATGGCATTACTACCATCACCACCGCGGCTGACGCAGCGCTTGCTCTACGCCCAATTGCTGGAAACTTTACCTATATTCTTTTCGCAGTCGGTATCGTTGGTACAGGGCTTTTAGCAATTCCGGTTTTAGCTGGCTCTGCTTCATATGCGGTCTCCGAGTCTTTTGGTTGGAAAGAAGGGCTCAATAAAAAATGGCACGAGGGGCATGCTTTTTACTCCGTGATGATTTTGGCGGTGGGGTTGGGAATTCTTTTAAACTTTATTGGGCTTGATCCAATAAAAGCTCTTATTTATTCAGCTGTTTTAAATGGCATTATTGCGCCAATTAT
>JAHFNF010000007.1:7892-18211 GCA_023267515.1 Candidatus Nomurabacteria bacterium
TTATTCTTTTTATAATTTTACATATCAGTTCCAGTCAAAAAATAATGGGGTCCTTCAAAAATCTCCCTTGGACTAAGGCTATTGGCTGGGTTACCTTTGTTTTGATGACTATTGTCGGTCTCTCTGCTATATTCTTTATATGGAAATAAAGAGAGATTATGACCTGACAGGTCTAAATACTCTTGCAGTAGTGGCCAAGGCAAAGTTTTTTGTCGTGCTTGAAAAGGCATCGGATATTGTTGAGCTTTTTTCTAGAAGTGAGTTTAAGGGCAATAAAAGATTTTTTTTAGGCGGTGGGAGTAATGTCCTTTTCTTAAATGATTTTGATGGCATCGTTGTGCAAAATAAATTAAAAGGAATTGATATTATTAGTGAGGACGACGTTAGTGTGCGGGTAAAGATGATGGGAGGAGAGGATTGGCATGAGGCGGTACTTTTTTGTGTAAATAAAAATTATTGGGGTATTGAAAATCTTTCTCTTGTTCCTGGTAGTGTCGGGGCAGCGCCGATTCAAAATATCGGCGCATACGGTACAGAGCTCAAAGATACGCTAGAAAGCGTAGAAGTTTACGATGTTGAAAGTGGAGAAAAGAGAATTTTAGCTCTTTCAGAGTGTAAATTCGGTTACCGAGACAGCATTTTTAAAAACTCGGCAAAAGGAAAATGTTTAATTTCAGCGATAAACTTAAAACTAAGTAAAATCCCAAAACCAAACATTTCTTATAAAATCCTGAAAGACTATCTTGAAAAAAATAATATTTCCAGTCCGAGCTTAAAGGAGATCAGTGACGCAGTATGCCAAATCCGCCGGAGTAAATTGCCCGATCCAAAGGTAATACCAAATGCTGGAAGTTTTTTTAAAAATCTTTTGGTAGATAGCGCAGTTATTGGAAGCTTAAAAGAAAAATATCCCGATATGCCTACCTTTAAAGATGATAGTGGTGTTACGAAGATCTCAACGGCTTGGCTCATAGAGCAGTGTGGCTGGAAAGGTAAGCGAGAGGGTAGAGTAGGGATGCACGAGCGTCAGGCATTGGTCCTAGTGAATTATGGCGGGGCGACGGGGGAAGAAATTATTGCTTTTGCTAAAAAAATTATTGCATCAGTAGAGGAGAAGTTCAAGCTTGCAATAGTGCCAGAAGTGAATATAATAGAATAATATGAAAAATAATATGGTTGTTTGGGTTTTGATAGTGGTTGCCGTTATCGGTGGCCTTGTTTATATTACCAATAATAAGAAGAATGATAATAATATGCTAAATACGCCAGCAACAAGTGACACTACAGGAACAGAGCAAGTGACAAAAGCAGGAGATATGATTTCAGTTAACTACACAGGCAGTTTGGAAGATGGCACAGTCTTTGATTCCAACGTGGATCCTAAATTTAAGCACGTGCAGCCATTTGAGTTTAGTCTTGGAGCGGGTCAAGTGATTCCAGGCTGGGACAATGGCCTTGTGGGTATGAAAGTCGGTGAGAAACGCCACTTAGTTATAAAACCAGAGGATGCTTATGGAGCAGAGGGCCGTCCACCAGTAATTCCAGCAAATTCCACACTTATTTTTGACGTTGAACTGACCGCAATAAAATAACTTATTTATGGATACACTTTGGACCAATAAAAGATTTATAAAAATCAGCACCATCTTTATAGCAGTTCTTTCCATCTGCGCGATTGTCCTTTTATTTAAAATTGTGTCTAGCGACAATGAGGGCTCTGACAGTAATCAAAATACGATCTCTTTCTCTGGGCACGGCGAAGTGCAAGCAGTGCCGGATATAGCTAATGTTTACTTTACTATCAGCCAGGATGGCAAAACAGTAAAAGAGGCGCAGGATAAAGTAGCGGTCATTGAGGGCAAAGCCTTGGATGTTTTGAAGAAAAAAAATGTAGCGGAGAAGGATATAAAAACCACAAATGCATCTTTTTATCCAAAGTACGAGTATCAATATGGAGTGGAGTCTATAATGCCTTGTAATCAATATAGTTGTCCTCCTCGCCCTGGCAAAAATGTAATTACCGGATATACTGCGTCTGAGAGTATAAATGTAAAAATTAGAAACGTAGATGACGCTGGAGAAATAATGCAAGCTCTCGGGGCTACCGGCGCCTCCGATCTTTCTGGACCTGATTTTTCCATTGATAAGGAAGATGCCTTGAAAGCCGAGGCTCGCCAAAAAGCGATTGATGACGCAAAAGCAAAAGCCAAAGAACTAGCCAAAGAGCTCGGTGTCCGTCTAGGCAAGATTTCAGGTTTCAATGAGTCAGGCAATTTCCCTATTATGTATAGCAAAGCAGAAGCAATGACTGCTGATAGTGGAGTCCCTGCTCCTGCGCAACTGCCAAAAGGCGAAAATACAATCTCTTCAGACGTGACTATTACTTACGAAATTCGCTAGCCGGCCCTTCTTTCACTCGGTTGACTATTTAGGCCTAAAAGAGTAGTATGGAAAAAGCCCTGAAGGGGGCTTTTTTATAAGAATGAAGGCAGGAAAAAGATTGTAATATAAGGATATATGTCAAAAATCACTGAATATTTTAAGGACACAAAGGCAGAGCTAAAACATGTCAATTGGCCAACCCGAAGCCAGACTTTTTATTATACCCTGATCGTTATTCTTCTCTCTGTAATAGTCGCGTATTTTTTAGGATTTTTTGATTTTCTATTTTCTACTGGTCTACAAAAAGTAATTACGTTTTAAATTATGTCAAAGCAAGAATCACAAGGAGAGCGGCACTGGTATGCCATTCACACATATGCTGGTTATGAAAACGCAGTCTTGCGCAATTTGCGTCAGCGGATTGAATCTCTCGGTATGCAAGAAAAGATTTTCAACGTTATCGTGCCGATAGAGAAAAAGATAAAAATAAAGGGTGGCAAGCGTGTGGAAGTGGAAGAGAAAATTTACCCTGGTTATGTCCTCGTAGATATGATCGTCACCGATGATTCTTGGTATGTTGTTCGCAACACTCCACGGGTCACAGGCTTTGTCGGCGCGGGAGTGAACCCAGTGCCACTTAAAAAAGAGGAAGTAGAGTATTTGTTCAAGAAAATGAGCGCCGATACGACCAAGCACAATATTGATCTGAGCATAGGTGAAATGGTGATGATAACCGATGGCCCGTTCAAGGAGCTTGAAGGCAAAGTAAACTCCATTGACCAAGAAAGAGGCAAGATTAAAGTGTTGGTTTCAATGTTCGGCCGAGAAACCCCAGTAGAATTGGATTTCTTGCAAGTTAAGAAGATTTAAGCTAATCTCAGATTATATGGCAAAAAAGATAACCAAAAAAATAAAACTTCAAATTATGGGCGGGCGTGCTACTCCGGCCCCACCGCTCGGGCCTGCACT
Organism: Candidatus Nomurabacteria bacterium; assembly: GCA_023267515.1. GTDB lineage: Bacteria > Patescibacteriota > Minisyncoccia > Phycocordibacterales > UBA9973 > UBA9973. Next base: position 11,244 of record JAHFNF010000007.1, read on the forward strand.
CGGCCAGGCTGGTATCAACATCGGGGACTTTGTCACTAAATTCAATGCTAAAACCCAGAAGATGATGGGGGAAAAAGTAGGCGTGCTTGTCTATGTATACGAAGACCGCTCGTACGATTTTATCGTAAAGACTCCGCCGGCTACTGATCTAATACTTAAAGCCGCCGGAGTGGAAAAAGGATCTGGCAAGCCGAATTCTTCAAAAGTAGGGAAAATCACTCGCGCGCAAGCCCTTGAAATTGCCAAGAAGAAAATGGCTGATTTAAACTCCAAAGATGACGAAGGCGCTATCGCTATTATTGCCGGCTCCGCTCGCTCTGCTGGAATTACCGTAGAATAAAAATATGCAAAATTTAAGTGAGCTGGATTACAAAAAAATACTGATCTGTCTCACTCTTTACATCACCTCGCTTTTTGCTTCAAATACCTTAGGCATAAAACTTATGCCTTTTCTTTTTGGTACCCATCTCTCGGTGGCAGTCTTTTGCTTTCCGGTAGTCTTTATAATGACGGATGTTATCGGCGAAGTGTACGGCAAAAAAATGGCCAAGAATTTTGTCTTGGCTGGGATAGTTTCAATTTTACTTTTCTTGTTTTATTCTTTTATTTCCACTGTTACGCCTTGGGCAAAGGAAGCAATGTGGGCTCATGATGGGTACAATCAAATCTTTGGACTTTCGGCCCGTTTCGCGATTGCGTCCCTTGCGGCCTTTGTAGTTGCGGAATATCAAGATGTTCTTTCTTTTTTCTTCTTCAAAAAGTATACTGGTGAGAAAAATTTTTGGCTCCGTTCAAATCTTTCTAATATTTGGTCCCAATTACTGGACACTATTATTTTTATGTCTATCGCTTTTATCGGTGTCTATCCGATCAAAACAATACTGCTCATCATTATTCCGTGGTGGATTTTTAAAGTCATCATGGGATTTTTGTATACTCCTCTTTCATATTTGGGGATCCACCTTTTAAAGAAAAATGGAAAAACAAGCTAAGTATATAGCATATGTAGCATCTAGTATTGACGGCCGAATCTCTAAGAGTAGTAAATCAAAGGTAAGCTGGACGAGCAAAGAAGATTGGATTTTTTTTCAAAAGGCATTAAATGGCGTGGATGCCGTAGTGGTTGGGCACAATACCTATAAAGTCTCTGAGGCGCGCATAAAAAGACGAAATGCAGTAGTTTTGACCTCTAAGGTGAGCAAGCCCAAAGTGTCTGGATCAGTAATTTTTCTTAACCCAAAAAAGTCTAATTTAAAAAAGTTTATACAAGGCAAACATTATAAAAAAGTAGCTATCATAGGAGGGCCACAAGTTTACAGTTTTTGCCTTGATAATAAAATGCTAGATGAACTTTTTGTGACGATTGAACCATATGTATTTAATTTAGGCATTCCAATGTTCTCAGGAAAAAGTTTTAAAAAATACAGTTTCAAGTTACTTTCAATAAAAAAATTAAACAAAATGGGAACTATTTTATTGCAATATAAAAAAGTATGAAAATAACAGCGATTAAAACTAGGATTTTTCGGGAGAACGAGGATTTAATGAACTTTATTTTGAGTTATGTTAAAAAACTTCCCGAGAAGTCTATTTTAGTTGTCACCTCTAAAATTGTGGCGCTTTCAGAAGGGAGAACTGCCACCTTTAAAAATCAGAAAGAAAAAACAGCCTTAATTAAAAGAGAAAGCGAATTTTCGCTAAAAACAAAATATGTCTGGCTTACCGTAAAAGATGGGACGATTATGGCAGAAGCTGGAATAGATGAATCAAATGCAAAAGGCAAGTTAGTGCTTTTACCAAAAGATAGTTTTAAGAGTGCTGGCCAAATTAAACAAGCTTTAAAGAAAAAATTTAAAATAAAAAATCTCGGTGTGCTAATTACGGATTCACGACTTCTTCCACTTCGGGCAGGCGTAGTCGGTGTTGCTCTTGGGTATTCAGGATTTGCAGGTATTCGGGACTATCGCGGAAAGCCTGATATTTTTGGGAGAAAATTAAAGCTTACCAGAACAGACGTGGCGGATAGCTTGGCCACTGCCGCAGTGCTTATAATGGGTGAGGGGAAGGAACGGCAACCGCTGGCAATTATTACTGAGGTCCCGGTTGTTTTTACTGAAAAAGTAAAGAAAAAAGAATTAATCATAAATCCAAAAGAGGACTTGTATGCCCCTCTTTTTCGGAGTATATTAAAGAAGTGAAAAAGAAGTCTAAAAAACAAAGCAAAAGGCCTTCATGGGACGAGTATTTTATAAAGATGGCTGATTTGGTGGGCAGTAGGAGCACGTGTGACCGTGGGCACGCTGGTACCATTGTTGTAAAAGACAAACGTCTTTTAGCTACAGGGCACTCAGGGTCTCCAATCGGACTTAAGCATTGCGACGAAGTTGGACACGAAATGCACACCGTTATTGATGAGGATGGAGCAACTTCACAGCATTGTATTCGTACTACACACTCTGAGACCAATGCTATTGCCAATGCTGCTCGTTTTGGCGTATCCATTGATGGAGCAACAATGTATTCAAAAATGGTGCCTTGCTATTCTTGTGCTAAAGTTGTCATTAACGCTGGCATTAAACGTTTTGTTGCGATGCGCGACTATCATGTCAGCGGCAGAACTAAAGAGATTTTTAAACAAGCAGGAGTCAAGCTAGAAATTATAAATAAAGAAATAGAAAAATATAAAAGACAGTAATTTATGCTAGATCTAAAAGAATTACAAAAAGAAGTGATGCGGAATAAGCTGGAAAAGGGTTTCAACACCACTGATGTAGCCTTGGAGTTCTGCCGGGCGCACGAAGAGCTCTCTGAGGCATTTTCAAAGTTCAATAAAAACCAGGGTGGCGTAGCGGAGGAATTTGCTGATGTGGCAGTTTTTCTACTAGGGATGTCTGAAATACTCGGCTTTGATTTAGAGAAAGAACTTGTTTTAAAAATAGAAAAAAATAAAAATCGTAAATACAAAAAAGAAAAGTCCCCAGACGGCAAGGATATTTTCATTCGCATCAAGACAGACGAGGACCCTTAAAAACTCCAAGTAAAATAGCTCTTTTCAAAATGCACGGATATTTTTGTGCTCAAAAATTCCTCGTGCTCGCGCCGTCGCGCTCCCAAAGGCATTTCTCAAAGACTATTTTACTTTTCGTAAACTAAGAAAGTATAAGCGTGTGGATTTTTTTCATCAGCTGAGTGCACATCTTTACTTTTTTCTTGCCATTCTGGTCCGATGGTGGGGAAGAAGGCATCCGCTTCTGCCTCGCTATCTACTTTAGTTAGGTAAAGTTTATTGGCAAAAGGCATGGCTTGTTTATATATCTCTGCGCCGCCAATTACAAATACTTCATTTTCACTCTGAGCCTGTTTGATGGTTTCTTCAAGTGAATGCATCACTTCAACCCCCTCCGCTTTATAATTTATGTCGCGAGTTATTACGATGTTTCTTCTGTTTGGCAGCGGCCTACCGATGGACTCAAAAGTCTTTCGCCCCATTATTACTGGATGCCCGGAGGTTGTCTCCCGAAAATGTTTCATATCCGCCGGCATATGCCAGAGCAAGGTATTACCTTTCCCGAGTTCATTATTTTTTCCAATGGCCGCTATGATAGAGAGGATCATATTTTTTTTTGTGCTTTATGTACTAAAATATCATATCCGTCGTAAATATACTCTTCTTTTTGGATTCCCCAAGATTCTAAAAGAGCATACAATTCGTTTTGAATTTCTTCTGCTTTTTCGGCCGGACCAAATTTTTCTAGTTCAATAAATGAGCCCAAGCCTGTGACATCATCTATACATATTTCAGTATCACCCATTTTTGCAGTCATACGAGTTTTTTCTATTTCTACGAATTTATAGAATCCCAAGGCGTAAATTAGAGAAGTAAGTTCAAGGGTATCTTTTTCTTGAATCTCTATCTCGTGTTCAATACAATCTGTCTGATTAGTTTGCGGTTGCTTTAAGGTAAAGATGATTTTCTTTTTCTCATCTTGTTTTTGTTCCCGGATACGTAAAAAATTTCTGCCCAAGATATGAGTTTCGGTATTTTTTATATCATTTGGCCAAAATACAACGTCTTTTTGATATTTTTCTCCTCGCATTTCCAGCTCTAATTTTTTTAATTGTTCTAACAACCCCTCCCTATCTTTAAGTTTTGCCTTTACTTCAATTTCATTCATAGGGTTATACGGCTATCGGAGCTTTGATTCCTTCGTGTGGATTATAGTCTGTAAGTTCAAAGTCTTCAATCACAAAATCTTCTAATTTCATTTTACTTGGATTTATTTTCATTTTCGGCAGTGGGCGGATGTCGTTCTTGCGGGAGAGTTGGAGGTTAGCTTGCTCCAAGTGATTTGAATATAAATGTACATCACCTCCGGTCCAGACGAATTCTCCGGGTTTGAGCCCTGTGATTTGGGCCATAATCATTGTAAGAAGTGCATATGAAGCGATGTTGAAGGGGATACCAAGGAAGCTATCACATGAACGCTGGTAAAGCTGGCAGGAAAGTTTCCCATCGGCCACGTAGAATTGAAAGAAACAGTGGCAAGGCGGAAGTCCCGCTTTTGCCATCTCATCAATGTCCGCTGGGTTCCAAGCGGTGACGATTATTCTTCTTGAGTCTGGAGTTTTTTTTATCAAATCAATTGCATTCTGCATTTGGTCTATCACTCGGCCGTCGGGGGAACGCCACTTTCTCCATTGGTATCCGTAAATCGGACCGAGCTCGCCATAATCTTTTGCAAAAGCTTCATCCGCTTTTATTTTTTCTATAAATTCTTTAATACCAGTATTCCATTCGTCGCTTCCTGTTTTTGGTACAGGTATTTTATTTCTCACTAAATACGCCTTGTAAGGCCATTCATCCCAGATGTGTACATTATTATCTGCCAAGTATTTCAAGTTCGTATCTCCACGCATAAACCAAAGCAATTCGTGGATTATAGATTTAATCGGTATTTTTTTTGTCGTCAGAAGTGGGAACCCTTCTTCTAAATTGAATCGCATTTGATGTCCGAGGAAGGAAAGGGTGCCCGTGCCAGTGCGGTCTGTCTTTTTTACTCCTTCGCGGAGGACTCTCTCCAAGAGTTCCAAGTATGTTAGATCAGCGTGATTTTCCATATTTTTATTATAGCTATTAAAACATTTTAAACCAATTTGACATCAACGGAGCAATATGCTATTCTTTCCTTATCAATCTCACCTTTATTTAACGAGATATGACGATTGTGGAAATTAGCATTGTTTGTCATAAAGCTAGTGTCCATGACAAAAATGCAATATGTACACACGTACCTCGGGAAGACCGGCCAAGTTCGGTCGCCCATCGTTCGCTTCGGCGAAACCCCGCTTTGGCGGAGGAAAATTTAATAGTTATAGAAAAGGCCCAAGTCCAAATAAAAAGGGCAGGAGTCGTGGCGAGCATATAGATTTCTCCCGCTTTATAAAAAAGGCTCAGCATGTAGAAGAAAAAGCTTATGTAGCAAAGCATACTTTTGCCGATTTTCCTTTTTCTGCGCAACTTCATAAAAATATAGCAAGAAAAGGTTTTGAGCATCCAAAGCCAATTCAAGACCAAGCTATTCCATCAGTCCTAAAAGGGAGAGATGTTTTCGGCTTGGCGAACACTGGCACAGGCAAGACTGCGGCCTTTCTTTTGCCACTCTTAGATAAGGTAATGAAAAATAAAATGGAGAAAGTGCTCGTGCTTGCGCCTACGCGCGAGCTCGCGATGCAGATAGAAGACGATTTGCGCTCACTCGCTTTCGGCTCGGGGCTTTTCGGAGTTTGCGTCGTCGGCGGGATGCCGATTATGAAGCAAATAAATGAAATCACTCGCGGAGTATCTTTTGTCATTGGTACCCCAGGGCGTGTGACGGATTTGATAAAAAGAAAAGTCTTAGACCTCTCGAATTATAAAAATGTCGTGCTGGATGAAGCGGACAGAATGCTAGATATGGGCTTCCGCGATGATATGGTCAATATTTTAGGCAAATGCGCCAAAGAAAGGCAGACACTTTTCTTCTCTGCTACTCTTTCGCCGGAGATTAAAAAATTGACCGAGCAATTCCTAAAAGACCCACTTTTCATTTCTGTAGTCTCCGGCGAGACAGCAAAAAATATTGAGCAAGATGTTGTCCGTGTTCGCAGTAAAGAAGAGAGATTAGGAAAATTGGACGAAATTTTGAAAAAAGACGGCTCGGACAAGGTGCTCATTTTCCGCGAGATGAAGCACAGCGTGGATACCTTAGAAAAAGAACTTCGCCATATGGGCTTCAAAGTTGGCTCTATACATGGAGATAAAAGAAGCCGAGAGCGCATTCGCACATTGGACTCATTTAAAAAAGATCAGATAAATATTCTTATCGCCACAGACGTCGCCGCTCGCGGACTCGATATTCCAGATGTCACTCACGTCATCAACTACGATATCCCGCAAACTTACGATACCTATGTACACCGCATCGGCCGTACCGGCCGTGCAGGCAAAAAAGGCACCGCGCTCACTTTCGTGCCAGCGTAAAACGAAATAAAAAAACCGTCCCAATTACTCCGGTGACGGTTTTTTGTTCATTATAAGTTGCACCAATAGATGATGCGTTCGCCTCCGCCGTTGGAAAAGATAAAAACAAGGGGTTCCTGGGCTCAGCATCCTACTATCAATACCCTGACATCTTTGTACTACGGGTACTTCATAATGAACTGTATGTTTAGAGATTAATACATTGTAATAGGTTTTGTCAATTTTTGCATAAATTTTTCTATCAGCTATAATCAGCTTATGTATATAGAAAAACAGGACGAGGAGGTGCTAAAAGCTATACAGGGCGAGGAGAAACGCGAGGAGGACGGCTTGGAGCTTATACCATCTGAAAACTATGTCTCTATGGCAGTGCGTGAGGCAAACGGCTCTGTTTTTACTAACAAATATTCCGAAGGCTACCCAGGCCGGCGCTATTATGGCGGGCAGG
>JAHFNF010000042.1 GCA_023267515.1 Candidatus Nomurabacteria bacterium
AAGTGGATCGCGTAGCCGGGGCTTATTGGCGCGGAGATGAGAAAAATAAAATGCTCACTCGCATATACGGATTGGCATTTTCTACAAAAGAAGAATTGGAAAATTATATTGCCATGCGCGAGCAAGCCCGCGAGCGCGACCATAAAAAACTCGGCCGTGAATTGGACCTTTTCACTTTCTCCGAGCTCGTCGGCGCCGGACTTCCGCTTTTTACCCCGAAAGGCACGCTGATTCGCGACCTCTTGGATGGTTTTGTTTGGAGTCTACGCAAAGAGGCTGGCTATGACCGCGTAGATATCCCGCACATTACTAAAAAAGAACTTTACGAAAAATCCGGACATTGGGAAAAATTCCAGAATGATCTTTTTAAAATAAACACTCGAGAGGAACATGTCTTTGCAATGAAGCCAATGAACTGCCCGCACCACACGCAAATATACGCCCGCAAGCAATGGAGCTATAAAGAACTTCCGCAACGCTACGCCTCTACTACAAAAGTTTATCGCGATGAGCAAACTGGCGAGCTCTCTGGTCTTTCTCGTGTGCGTTCTATCACCCAAGACGATGCGCATGTATTTTGTCAGATGAAAGACGTGGAAGTAGAGATGGAAAAAATATATAAAATCGTAAAGACTTTTTACGGCTCTTTTGGATTTACGCTGACTCCCCGCCTTTCGCTTCACGACCCGAAAAATATGTCCGCTTACTTAGGCGAAGAAAAAACTTGGCTTAATGCGGAAAAAGCATTGCGAAAAATAATAGATAACAGCGGAGAAAAAGCTATTGAAGCTGTCGGTGAAGCCGCATTTTACGGTCCAAAAATAGATTTTATGGCCAAAGACGCTATCGGCCGAGAATGGCAAGTGGCCACTATCCAGCTTGATATGAATATGCCGGAGCGTTTTGATTTGTATTGTGTAAATGACGAAGGCCAGCGCGAGCGCATTGTGATGATCCATGCCGCTATCATGGGCTCAATTGAACGCTTTATGTCTATGCTAATTGAGCACACCGCTGGAGCTTTTCCTGCTTGGCTTTCCCCTATTCAAGTAGCCATTGTCCCTGTAAAAGAAGAACATGTAGAGAAAGCACAAGAATTACTAGAAGAAATGCGGGAATATGGAATCCGCGTAGAAATATTTGGAGATAACCTCTCCCTCGGCAAGCGTATCCACGCTGCCAAAGCAGATAAAACTCCTTACGTCATAGTCCTCGGAGAAAAAGAAGTCTCCTCCGGCAAACTCACTATCGAAAACCGCGATGGCACCAAAACTGAAGACATTTCCCAAAAAGATTTCCTAAAAGACCTAATAGAAAAAATTTCTGCTAAAACTTAAATAATGAAAAAATGGAGGAGAAATTTAATATATTAAAAGGGGAAATAATTGTAGAGAAAGTAGAAGAAAGAGATAAACTTTATCCATTTTGCACGATAATATTATTCTATGTAGTTAGCTTTTTGCTAATCTTTATTCTTTCTCAACTCTTTCCTCAATGCAAAGAAAAGCTAATTGTAAGTACATTATTTTGGGTGGTTTTAGTTAACTTATTTATTATGACAGTAACTCAAGTACTCCATAAATGGATGGAAAATTTAGATAAAAACAAAATAAACCCACACTTATTCAAGAACCCTCAATCTGTGGTAACAAGATGCTTTGCGGGTATATTAGAGCTATTTTTTTATACTCTTACGATAACGTTCGGTTGGTTTACACTATTAGCAGGTTTTTTGTTTATGAAAGGCTTGAGCGTTTGGAAAAATGAAGGAAATCCAAGCCTAGAAGGAGCGTCGACGGCAATATTAAGAATTGCGGTTGTTTTATCTTTATTAGCTTCAATAATACTAGGTATAACATTAAAAAATTCACTTAAAGAAAACTATCCTGAAATTTATATCTCTATATCTGAAATTGATAAAAACTAACGATTGCTTTTGAATATATTTATTATCCAAGGAATTGTGCTTGTCCAAAAGAAAAAGAACCCGATAACAAAAGCGCCAGCATTTTCTTTTAAGATTCCGAAATAAATCATAAACATGAGAGCTAGGAGAGTCAAAAATCCATTTACTAAATGCATTGTCATACCATTTTATATATCAATCTCAGCTAATTTGGCATTGGATTGGATAAAGGATTTACGAGGTGGGACTTCGGAGCCCATGAGGATATCAAAAATTTTATTGGCTTCTTCGGCGTCGTCTATATTTACTTTTTTGATTATACGTCGTGATTGGTCCATTGTAGTTTCCCAAAGCTCTTCCGGGTTCATTTCTCCGAGACCTTTATATCGCTGAATATGTATTTTATTTGCGCGCTTTTTTGTCACTTCTTCATTTTCTTCTTCTCCTTCAATCGGCTCAGGACCTTCAGCTTCCTGAATATCACTCACCTCCGCGCCTTTGCCTATGATTTTTACTTTCTCTGCATCAGAATACGCATAAGAAATTTCTTTTCCTTTTTTTATTTTATAAAGTGGTGGCTGAGCGATGTAAATATATCCGGCATCTATCACCGCTCGGAAATATCGGTAGAACAAAGTCAGAAGCAAAGTGCGAATATGTGCGCCGTCCACGTCCGCATCTGTGGCGATAATTATTTTATGATAGCGCATCTTGGTTAAATCAAAAGTATCTCCAATGGATGTGCCCATAGCGATGACGAGGGATTTTACTTCTTTGGAAGCGAGCATTTTATCTATGCGCGCGCGCTCCACGTTTAATATTTTTCCGCGAAGCGGAAGTATCGCCTGCGTACGGCGATCTCGCCCTTGCTTGGCCGAGCCTCCTGCTGAATCTCCCTCCACTAGGAATAGCTCGGACTCCGCTGGGTCTTTGCTTTGGCAATCGGCCAGTTTCCCAGGGAGCATCATACCTTCTAGGGCGCCCTTTCGGAGCACCGAGTCTTTGGCCGCCTTGGCTGCCTTACGGGCTTTTAAGGCCAAAATTGACTTGTTTATGATGGCTCGTGCCTCATCTGGGTTCTCTTCTAAATAGGCGCTAAATGCCTCACCAAAGACAGTCGCCACGGCTCCTTGGGCTTCCATAGAGCCGAGCTTTGCCTTGGTCTGTCCTTCAAATTGAATCTCGCGAAGCTTTACGGAAATTACCACTGTTAGACCCTCTAATACATCTTCGCCGGTAAATCCCCCTTCGGATTCTTTCATCATTTCATTTTTCTTGCAGTAAGTATTTAGCGTTCGCGTGAGCGATGTCTTGAAGCCGGTGACGTGCGTCCCGCCTTCTGGGTTGTAAATATTGTTGGCAAAAGGAATAATGCGGTCCACAATATCATCCACATATTGAAGCGCGATTTCTACGCCAACGCCACCCTCTTCTTTCTCCACATAAAAAATCTTGTCTTGCACCGGCTTTTGGAATTTATTATAAAATTTTATGAGCGAAATTAATCCGCCTTCAAAGTAAAAAGAAGTGGAAGGCAACTCCAAATCTAATTCTCTAAAATAGAAAACATCATCTTCATTCATTCCTTTCTTGTTGTCCCACTCCCGCGCATCAATTATGGAAATGCGTAATTTTTTTACGAGGTAAGCCTGCTGGCGGATATGATTCACCACAGTATTTAAATCAAATTTAATCTCGCCGAAAATTTCTGTATCAGGTTGAAAGGTAATGATAGAACCATTTAGTTTTGAGGCTGCAATTTTTTTTACCGCGGCACTTCTTTTTCCTTGTTTATATTCCTGCACATATGCTCCGCCATCACGATGCACTTCTGCTCTAGTAAAAATAGAGAGAGCGTTTACCACCGATGCGCCGACACCGTGCAAGCCACCTGAGACTTTATATCCTTCCCCGCCAAATTTCCCTCCAGCGTGCAGAGTCGTCATCACCGTTTCAAGCGCAGAGACTTTTGTTTTTTTATGAATATCAACTGGAATACCTCGGCCGTTGTCTGCGACACGAATGCGATTGCCCGGAAGCAACACAACTTCAATGTCATCACAAAATCCGCCCATCGCTTCATCACGCGAGTTATCAAAAATTTCCCAGATCAAATGATGCATTCCTTCCGGGCCCGTCGTACCGATATACATTCCGGGACGGCGACGTACTGGTTCCAACCCCTCAAGGACTGAGATATCTGAGGCATCATAATGGTGCCCATTTTTTACTTTTTCTTTAGCCATAACTACCCTTAATTATAGCAAATATGAAGCAAGAAAGAAATGAAAAAATACTATTTTTAGCCTTGAAAAATAAGGGTATTTAGTGTCTAATTTAAATTAATTTACACCTCAAATCTTCCTTTGATCACTCCGTGTTCTACGTCAATTCTATCCGACTTGAAAACTTGCGTATAGGTGCCATCAGGATTCTTCTTTTCAACAGTTAGATAATAAGAGCTGTTGGGCACGAGACAATAGAAGAGACCATTTCCTGTGGTAATCTTGTGAATCACTTCATTTCCTAGTTCATGAGAGAAAACACGGATAATAGCGAAAGGAAGCGGTGCCCCAGTACTTTTTTCAATGACTGTGCCAAGCTTGGACAGGTTGATACCTACTTCCTTAAAGATGAGCAAGGTGACGTAGAGAGCAAAAATAATAATATTGTAAGGATGGGGAGCGAAAATTAAGGCAAGGATGGAGACGAGGAATCCGATTCGGAAAAACCATTCGGAGATTCGGACCAACCACATATCTCGCTTGGAGTAGAACTTCATCAGATTGGCGTCCGCTTTCGCCACTTCATTCCAGTCAAAGTGTTCTGGGTCCATCGGGATATTCTTGGTGATGACTTCTCCTTCGCTTTTTATTTCAAAGTAGTTTCCGAAGTAGAGATCAAGGTAAACTTCATCACGAGTTAAGTGTCCAAGGTGAATGGATGGAAAGACATAGTTTGTCTTCTTTGGACGGATCATATACCAACCCGGTGGAGCAAGAAAACCGTACCTACCATCTAAGTCAGTGAGAGCGGTGGAAATTTCTTTTTGATCTTTATCCACGAGTGTTAAATACACTGGATCCAGCGGTTGCTTAGTGATGGAATCATAGACTGTTCCCCAAGGACGTTCTCTTTTCTTGATTCCAAAACCAACCAGGAAGAACGTTCCGAGGTGAGGCAAGAAACTGCTTAAACTAAATTGAGTAGCAAAGACTAGGAGTCCGATTGCTCCTAATGCTCCGATCACTAAGCTTGTGGTAGAAATCAACTTTGCAATTATATTACCCGACGGAGAGCCAAAGATGTCTCTAATTTGAGAAATAATGCCACCGCCCCCTGATGGAGTACTGCCCCCTCCGGTAGGTGGAGGGTTAGTTCCTCCGCCTTGTGGTGGAGTGATGCCGCAGTTTGGACAAGGTGGTGGAGGATTGCAGTTTGATCCAGAGCAGGAAGATGACGAGGTAATACAATTTGGGTAAGTACCGGTGGTGCCGGGAGGACAAGTATTCACAATGGGTGTGATGCAATTTGGATAGGTTCCAATCGTACCAGAAGGGCAAACATTTACCGTTGGAGTGACACAATCGGGATAAGTGCCTATCGTGCCCGTTGGACAAGTTTGTGAAGAGGCCACGCAGTCTGGGTATGTACCCGTGGTGCCTGTTGGACAAGTATTTCCACCACCGCCGCCAACACTTCTCTTACTTGCGGAACAATTATCACTTGTTCCCCCGTTAATACCATCACAAGTCCAAGTCCAGGGTCCAC